>CALCCH010000099.1 GCA_937899855.1 uncultured Saprospirales bacterium
CTTGCTGGTCCTTCCCGGCTTCCGACTTTTTTTCCACGCAGTACTCCTTGGCCGTCTTGAGCTCGGCCGCACCGTTGAGGGTTTGGGGAGCCTCTTTTTCCGGCCAGGCAATTTGGAGGGGGTAATTGAGTTCCGGTTTGGCATCGACGGTGGGATTGGCTTCGTACCAGGCTTTGATGGCCTCCCACAGCTCCACTTCGCCGCCGGAGAGGACGGTTCCATCGGGCAGGGTAAGGCTCAGGGGGTAAACCAAGGTAAAGCAGTCCAGCAATTTGGGTTTATCCGTGGATGCCTTTTCCCCTTCCGCAGCCGAAGCCGGATTGGCCTCCTCGTCTAGCAAGAGGGCTTGCAGAGTGGTATTGGCCGTAAGGGGGCTGGGGACGAGTTCTTCCCGGGCACAAGCGCCTAAAAAGAGCAGCGCCAGGAGGCTATAGAAAATGGATGATTTCATCGAGTGTATGCTATTTGGTGAAGTAATGAGTGGTCAATTATACTTGTAAGCCAAATGGGGAAAAGGTTGCCCGAGGCTACAAAAATTAAAAAAGATAGCCCAATCCCACTTGCAGACTCTGCTGGTTAAAGTTGGGATTGAGTTGGTACAGGAGGTCTCCCCGCAAGGTCAAGCGGGGGAGGAGGCGGTAGTGCAAACCCATTCCCCCCTCCAAGCCCCACTGTACTTTGCGATCCGTTCCGGCTTCCCGCTTGCTGCTGATTTCCGTGGCCAGGGCCTGCTGGGAAGAATAGACTCGCCCGGTCCACTCGGGGGCTCCCGCTTGCAGGACGTTGAGTACCGCTCCCAATTCGAGCTGCCAGGCCAAGCGCTTGCTAGCCTGTCGGTACTCAATGCCCAGGGGAACTTGCCACAAGTTCAAGCGCTGTCGTTCTGAAAATTCACCAAAAATCAGATTGCCCGTTTCCAGGTCAAGACCAGCGGGAATGTCGACTTGGACGGCTTGGGTACTGCGAAACAAGCCATCATCCATTTCCAGCTCGAAGGCATTGGCGGTGGAGCCGTCCGCTTTGGTAAACTCCTTGGCAGCATCGTATTCTTTTCGGAACTCAAATTGATGCGAACGATCGTAGGCGGCGTAGCGCAAGCCTGTTTTTAGCCACCAGTTGGGCCGCAGCGATCGGGCCACTTGGAAGTGGTAGACGGCAGTACGACGCGGCGTGGTTTCGCGTGGGGAGAGGTCTTCCGGCTTGGCTGGCACAGCCTTGGGGACGTTCAAGTTGAGGCGACCGTATTGGATGGCCAGCTCCCAGCGGGCGGGCCGCGGCGCCAGCTCTCGACTGGGAATAATGGTGAGTTGGGACGTCAAGGAATCGGGGGTGGGGGAAGCGAGGGGGTCTAGGAGGGGCCGCGGGAGGGGTGGCAGTTCCTTGGAAAGGGCCGCAGCTGCTGCGGGCGAAATCGGAGCAAGCGAATCCTGGGTAGCGGAGCGGGCGCGGGGGACCAGCGATGGCGGTTCCGCGAGTACGGGGCTTATCACGACGGGAGCGGAGGGGGCACGACGGTCCAGTGGGCTATTGGGGGGGGAGGGTTCGAACGCTTGGCTGGGGGGCGACTCGGCGACCACGCCCGCGCCGGTGGGCGCAGGGGGGCGGGGGGGCAGTGGAGCGGACTGCCCCGAGTCGATTTGTGCTTGCAGGGTATGGATCAGGGCCATTTGCTGATCCAGCTGCGTCTTTACCCGCCCTTGTTGGTACAGCAGGTAGGCATTGACCAGGAGGGAGAGGAGGAATAGGCCAATCGCCCAATAGCGCCAGTAGTGCCAGTAGTGCCCCCGGCCTCCTTCTTCCCGGAGGGGTGGCGACAACTGCGCCCGTGCGCCCTCCCAAACCGTCGGATCGGGCCGATCCCAGTCGTCATCCGGATCGGTGGCTTGGCGCAATTGCTTGCGGATAAAATCCCCTAGTTCGTCGTGATGATCTTCCATGTACCTGATATTTTAGAGCAGCGATTCGATGCTTTGGCGCAACATTTTTTTGGCCTTCGACAGTTGTGATTTGGAGGTTCCCACCGAAATATTCAGCAGCTGGGCAATTTCCCGATGCGCGTAGCCCTCCACTTCGTAGAGGTTAAACACCACCCGGTAACCCGTGGGCAATTGTTGGATCAGCCGGGTAATTTCCTTGGCCGAAAGCTTCTCCAAAGCGGAAGCCGACCGATCGACCTCCTGCCCCACCGCCTCCAAATCTTCAAAAGACAATTGCCACTGGTGTTTCTTTAAAAAGCGCAGCGCCGCGTTGACCATCACCCGATTGGACCAACTCCTAAATGCGCCCCGCTCCGCATCGAATTGGTGCAAGTCGCGAAAAACCATCATCAAGCCCTCCTGCATCATGTCCTGTGCCTCCGAACGGTTGCGGGCGTAACGAAGGCAGAGGCGGAACCAGTGCCGCTCGTGCTGGCGGTACAATTCCTGCATGGCTTGGGAATCCCCTCGGAGCGCTCGGTCAATTGGATTCAAATTCGCGGTACTTTGTTGAATAAAAGGGTGGGCGCCCCAGCCCCAAATAAAAAGCGATCGGAGGCGCCTACAAGCATACGTGTAATAAAAATAGAAAAAAGGTTGCCTGGCCCTCCCAAAAAACCGCGGGCCCGGAAATGTCCGAGTCCTCACATTATTGGCACCTTCCCAGAACAAGTGGGGCAAAATTCCGTTACTTTTCCGTTAAATCATTGAACCCAAGCATTCTCTAAATCTTTAGAGCCAGCCCTAGGCTCCTTTAATTACCAGACTGTTTCACCTTCATAAACCTATAATATGAACCTTACTTTTACCAAATTCAGATCAATTGCTGCCATTGCTTTGATCGCCCTTTTCATCCAACAAACCGAGGCGCAAAACCTCATCCAGGTGGAGGTCCGTAGCAATGTCTACATCCCCGCCGACATCACCATCAGCCTGGGAGATACCGTGGAGTGGACCAATGTCCAGGGCTTCCACAACGTCAACGCCACCCAAGCCACCTACCCCAGCAACCCCGAGTCTTTCGGCAATGACACCGCGCCCCCTACTTGGGTCTTTACCCACGTTTTCAATATCGAAGGCGTGTACGATTACCAATGTGATCCCCACGTCACCCTGGGTATGGTCGGAACGGTAACCGTCCAAGCACCGACCAGCGTTAGCGATCTGGCGGCGGAGCCCGGCGCTGCCATCGAACGCCTCTATCCGGTACCCACCACGGAAGAACTGCTCGTCGAATTTTCGGAAAACCTGCGCAGTACCAACGACCAACTGAGCGTCATCATCTCCGACCTGAGTGGCCGCGAAGTATTCCGCAGCGACGACCTCAGCAGCAATACCCTGCGCATCGATACCCGCAATTGGGCCAAGGCCATCTACGTGTTGCAAATCCGCAACCGCAACGAAGTCCTCGAAACCCTCAAGGTCATTTCCCTTTAGGTCTTTTTTCTACTGGACTTCACATCAAGACGGGGCCGTTCAGCTGACCGCCCCCTTCTTTTGTGGATCAGCTCGCAGAAAAGCTCAGGGCAGGACCAAAACCTTTTGGGTCTGGGTCGCCCCACCAGCCCGCAAAGTCACGAAGTATAAGCCCGGTGCAACGGTAGCGCTGTCCCAATCCAACACGTGCTCCCCGGCCATCCGCAAGCCATCGCGCTGAAGCGTACGGACCAACCGTCCCTGGCTATCGGAGACCTCCAAGCGAACCGGACCGCTCTCCGCCAGCGTGTAACCCAATTTGACGATCCCACTAGCGGGGTTGGGCGAAATGGGATACAGCCGCGTTCGGTTGAAGTGAAAAATCGGACTTTCCGTAGTGGTGGCTACGTCGTCAAGGAGGAGGTCTTCGTCGCCCGCCTGATAGGGTAGCCAGAGGAGGGGCAGGTAGAACATTTCGTCGGCAGTGCCTTCTCCCCAGGTGACGGTTTGGGGTGGAAAGTTGGGGTTAAAGGGATTGTCGGACGTATTGTCGTAGGTGGCGAAGGCGTGGATTTCCGAACCGGCGGGCAACACTTGAGGCTGACGAAAATAGTAGGTGCCCTGCCAATTGAAATCCCAGTCTTCGATGTGAATCAGTGGAATGGTATCGTTTTGCGGAGTGACCCCAAAGACGCGCCAGTTGCGCCCCAGGAGGTGGGCGTGGGGCATGGTACCGAGGAGACTCACGTCGAAGGGTACCCGAAACACCCCGTGGAATTCGGGCTTGGTTTCGGGCTCGATTACGAAGGGGCCATTGACCAAGCTAGGGGGCAACATGATGTAGGTACGTACAAAACGGGTGGCGGCTTGGTCGGCAAAAAACAGGTTGACCGTCGAGGAGTCGGACTCATCGACCGAGGTGGGGGCGTAGTGGACCTGCAGTACCAGGTCGCTGCCAGCCGCCAGCCGCTGCGCCATACCGTGGGAGTACACATTGGGCCGGGCACCGGGAACGTAGGCAGGCAATTGCTCCCCAAAGTCACTTTGGCCCCCACCCTGCGCTTGGCCAAAAGCGCAGCCGTACTCGGGTGGCTGGGCATCCAGTGCCGCTGCCGTACCCGTGGTATCCGACCAAAACAGGGCGTGGTGAACGACCCGATTATTGCCCGGGCGCATCTCCAGGGCTACAAGGTCCCGGCTTTCACTGAGTCCAGTGGGCAGTACGAAGTAGCGGTACTCGTCGATGCCATTGCCTTCGTGTAGGTAAGACTCCGCGAAGGACAGCACCAAATCGGGCGTCCCCACTTGCGAGCCCGTGGGAAAGACCGGCAAGTCGGGTTCGAGGGCTGGATCGCCCTGGGGAGCGCCGCCATCCACCCAGGACTGGATGGTCTGGATTTCCTCGTCCGTCAGGTAATTCTCCCCTAGGTATTGCACGCCAAAATCGGGATCGGCCTTCCAGGGCGGCATGTAGCGAATCTCCGTAACGTATTTGATCATGCTGGCCCAGTTGTACGCTTCGGTGTAGTTGGTGAGGGCAAATGGACCAATTTCTCCCGCGCGGTGGCATTTGGTACAGCGATTGAAAATGATGGGAGCTACGTCTTCGCTCCAAGTGACGACCTGGGCACCAAGGGATGGACCAAACATCCAGAGACTAAGGAGTAAAAGCATTTTTTTCATACGCAGTGATTGGAGTGAAGAGAAGGAAGTATTGCGCTATTGTAAAAAACAACCCACCGCCTCGGTACGCGCCACCGCAATGGCCCGGTGCGCGCGGATGCTGTCTAAGGCAGCTCTCAATTCGTGGGTCGTTACAACCTGACGCCGTTGGCCCATCCGGGGAAAAAGATTGTCGATCCGGCCCTGATAATATACGGAGTCCCGAGCGGGGTGATAGACCACCACCTCGGGCGTTACGCTCACCCCGAATCGAACGGCAGTGGGG
>CALCCH010000100.1 GCA_937899855.1 uncultured Saprospirales bacterium
ATACCTTCAGTACGACCCGTTACGAATACGGTCGGGATTCCAACGGCAATTGGTACTCCATTGCCATTAAACTTTTTTCTCCCCCTTCGCCTCCTGGTCCGTCTTCAACGAAATCCTCTACCGCAACAGCCCGCGCTACCGCCGGGCAAACGGTCGCCACCAGTGGATCTATCGCGACTCACACACCGCTCTGAGCCCCCTCCCCGCCGAACGCGAAGAGGCCTTCCCCGAATTGTGGGACCGCCAAGTAGCGGGGCTGCTCCACCTACTCGCCGAGAGCCGTAGCCGGGTAGTCCACGAATTTGCGGTAAAGGCAGCGCGCGCCAATCTAGCCGCCGTGCTTCCCCTCATCGATGCGGATTTTCTTTCCCTATTGCTAAGCAAAGAATATAAAGTTAGTACCCAATTTGGTCTTGAACTGGCGCGCCAGTGGTACCGTGCCGACGAACCATCCATTCCCCTCCTCCAAGCCTTATTGCGCTGCTCCCTCGCGGAGGCGCGCCAACAAGGCATGGAGTGGGTGGATGACCAAAAGGAACGCTTTTTCCAAGCGGCTGACTTTATCGCTCCCCTGCTGTTTAGCCCCTGGGAAACCGTATCCGAGTGGCTCGACCACTCCCTTACGGCCCTGACCCTCCCCGAAACGGTCCAAACCACCACCATTGCCCGGGCCATCGGAAGGATGAACGAAGCGGATCAGCAGAGCGACGCCACGGAACGCCGGTGTCTGCTACAAGCCGGCCAATTACTAGAAAAACATTTCCCCAGCCTCCTATATCACGCGAGTTTCCAACTCGTCCAACACCTCCTGAGCCATCCCCTGGCCGAAGTCCAAAACTTTGGCGCCCGGATTTTGCTCCACCACCAAAGCCCTCCCGAAAGCTGGCCCGATGGCCTCCTACTGGGCCTCATCAACGGCAGCATCCCCGACTTGCGTCGGACCGGAGTCGAACTCCTGAATCGCTTTAGCGATGAAAGCTTATTCGGCCAACTGGACCTGATCGTCGGACTTTGTCTGTCGCCCCACGCCGAAGTGCGGCGGGCGGTGCTGCCCCTCGTCGATCGCTTGATCCGGCGGGAAGCCCGGGTGGGAGATACACTCTGCGGCGAACTCGCGCCCCACCTACTTCGCAAAGAAAACGCCCCCGGACGCGACGCCGATTTGATCGAACTCCTAACGGTTCGCCTGGGTACTTACCTGGGCAGCATCGGCCGCCAGCGGGCCCTTCAATTGCTCTTTGCCCCTCGCAAAGCCGCCCACGCCGTGGGACAGCACTACCTCCAGCACTTTGCCGATGGCTCCGAACTGACGCTCCGCCAGATCGTCAAATTGGGGGACAACGAAATGCGTGCGGTCCGGGAATGGGTCTGGCAGTATTACCGGGAGCAACGGGAACGCATGATTACCGAACTGGGGGAAGCCGTCCGCCTGATGGATGCCAAGTGGGCGGACAGTCGCGACTTTGCCTTTGATTATTTTCGGCGGGAACCGACGGAGGAAGACTGGACACCCGAGATCGTCGTCAGCATCTGCGATTCGGTCCAACCTGCCGTCCAGCAATTTGGCCAGGAGATGATTACTCGTTACTTCAAACGCGAAAATGGCGAACAGTACCTCTTACAACTGAGTCAGCACCCCTCCCCCAGTCTTCAGCAATTTGCCTCCAATTACCTGGAGCGTTTTGCGGCCGACCGACCGGAACACATCGAGCAATTGCGGCATTACTTTTACGCCGTGCTCGCGGGGGTCAACAAATCGCGGGTGGCCAAAAAACGGATCTTCGCTTTTTTACAGCAAGAAGCCCTCAAGAGCCAACGCAGCGCGCGTTTGGTCGCCGAAGTCATTGGTCGCCAGTCCGCTACCTTTTCGATTGAGGACAAGGCCCGTTGTATCCAAATTTTGTTGGACCTGCGTCAGCACTTTCCCGACTTGGATTTGCCCTTGCGCATTCACGATTACGCCCCCTACGCGGGGAGAACGGAAATTTCGAACCCTTAAAAACGCGGAGTATGCAGTTTCAGTACAAATACAGCGGTAATTCCAGCGTGGCGAGCAGTACCTCGCAGACCAGCATGTCCTTCGCACCGGATACCTTACGCAGTCCTACCTTTTTTCGGGGGACCCTGGGGAAAAAATTGTCCTTCCGCGAAGCCATTTCGGCCCTTCACGCGGTGGTGATATCCGACCTGCGCTGGCGTCCCAAAGACCGCGAAGCGTACAAAGCCTGGGCGGCCGAACACGAGCAAGAATACCTGCAAAACCTGCTGGCCGAAAACGAAACCGTCCGTGCCAAGAGCGAGCGCATCCAAGCGGAACTCCGCGACATCAATCGCCAGTCCCACCGGGTGATGGGCCCTTTTCACAAAGCGCGACAACAATATTTCAGCTACATCTACAAAAGAGACCGCGACGCCTGGTTTGTATTGGACCCCGTCATCACGGTACATCCCGACGAAGTCTTTTTTGAGTGCTTTAGTCAGGACGAATCGAGCTACGGACGCCTGGGTTGCAGCTACGAGGTGTTTGATAAAATCGAGGAATTCAGCTGTGGTACCACCAACGTCGATTACTCCGATGCCCTGTATCAGGAGTTTCAAAAGATTCGCAATTACAAACGAACCGACTTGGTGGTCGACCCCGGTGGCTTTGCGGTGGAGACCGAGCGGGAGGAAGCGTTCAAAGAGCTTAAAATCGACTTGCCCGACAGTTGGGTTCGGGGTTTTCTCCAGGTCAGCTCCGCCATGACGCTGCCGAGTGTGGAGCTGGACTTGCACCCAATGGACATCTACAACCTGTGTTTTATTCTCCGTCGCAAACTGGAAAAAACCGGCCCCCGGTCGATTCGTTTCCAACTGCGGCCCGGCGAACCCATTCAACTGGTTTTTGAACCCTGGAATACCCACCTCACCTGTCCACGCAGTATCTATCACGGACCGGAGGCCACGGAAATCCGCATTTGGGGACGGCGACGTCTGCTGATCCTCGAACGGCTGATTCCAATTGCTCAGCGCTTTAAAGTACGCTTGCTGGGTACGGGTCTCCCTTCCTTTTTTATCGCCGACCTGGGCCACCTGAATTTTACCTTGGGCCTATCGGGTTGGACGAAAAACGATTGGTCGCGAGCGGGTCAGTTCGACCTCCTCGCCCCGCGTGCCCAGGTGGATTTGTACACCAAAAGCCAAGTATTCAACGCCCTCCGGGAAACCTGGAGCGCCACCGCCGATGAGCTGGCCCAGAAGTTACAACTGGACCGGGCCATCGTCAAGGGAGCCCTGAGCGCCTACGCCCAGGCGGGCCGCGTGATTTACGACCTCAACAAGGACGTCTACCGCGTCCGGGAATTGAGTCGCGAGCCCTTGCCCTTCGAAAACCTGCGCTTTGCCAACGAACGCGAAGCCCAAGCCCAGCGCCTCCTCCAGCAAAACGCAGTCAAGGTACGGGCGATCCACACCGAAACGGGGATCCTGCTCAAGGGCGAGGTACGGGATGGCAATCAGACCTACTACACGGAGCTGACCATCGACCGCGACCAACGCCTCGTCGCGGCCACCTGCCAGTGCCGCTTTTACGTCAAAAATAAATTATATCAGGGTCCTTGCGAGCACATTCTCGCAACCCGTCTGTGCTACGCCCAAGGGGGCGCCTAGCCGATAAAGAACACAACCGGGCTCCGGCCCCGCCCGTCAAAAGTGACGGTGCTTCCAAAACTTGCCACTGGGGCGATGTTTCGTCGTCCGTGCCGATTAACTACGCATACGTCACCGG
>CALCCH010000101.1 GCA_937899855.1 uncultured Saprospirales bacterium
CACCCGCCTGCATCAGCCCGCTTACGCTCTCCACGCCGTCGCGCCGTCCCGTTTACCACGACATTATCTCCGAAGAAAGTTGGAACAACCACGTCGAGTTGGGACTCTGGGCCGATGCCATGCTCATTGCTCCCTGTACGGCGACCACCCTGGCCAAATTGGCCACGGGCTTGAGCGATAATATCGTCGTGGCAACTTACTTGTCGGCCCGTTGTCCGGTGTTCTTTGCTCCGGCGATGGACCTGGACATGTGGCAGCACCCCGCTACGCGCCGCAATTTGGATAGCTTGGCGGCCTACGGCAATCACCTCATCCCGGTGGGGCACGGCGAATTGGCGAGTGGTTTGGTGGGGGAAGGTCGGATGGGAGAGCCCGAGGAGATCGTCCAGATTTTAGCTGACTTTTTCCAGCAAACACAAGATCTGGCGGGGCAGCGGGTATTGATTACGGCCGGTCCCACCCACGAGCCGATCGACCCGGTACGGTTTATCGGCAACCGCTCGTCGGGCAAGATGGGCCTCGCCCTAGCCGAGGAAGCCGCCCGGCGGGGCGCCCAAGTCGATCTGGTGCTGGGGCCCTCCGTACTCCGGGCCCAGCATCCCGCCATCCAAACCCACCGAGTAGAAACGGCCCAGCAGATGTACGAAGCCGCCCAGTCCCGTTTTAAAGCGGCCCAGCTCACCATCCTCTGCGCTGCCGTGGCCGATTACCGACCACGGACGGTCGCCGAGCGCAAGCTCAAGAAACAAGCGGCGGCCCTGGAGCTGCGCTTGGAAAAAACGGTGGACATCGCCGCGACGCTGGGACAGCAAAAACGCACCGATCAACTGCTGGTGGGCTTTGCCCTCGAAACCAATAACGAAGCGGAAAACGCCCGGGGCAAGCTGGAACGCAAAAATTTGGACTTTATCGTCCTCAATTCGCTGCGGGACCCCGGCGCGGGATTCCAGCACGATACCAATAAGGTTTCCCTGCTCTTCCGAGACAATAATCGGCTTGATTTTGAGTTAAAAACAAAAACCGCCGTGGCCGTTGACATCGTCGACCAAGCCGTTCGCATTTTATCCACCCACCGGTGATCCACCATGAAGCAGATTTTACTCGTCCTTTTCCTCGCCATCGGCCCCCTACTCTCGGCCCAGGAACTCAACTTCCAAGTATCGGTCAATACGCCCCAGTTGGCCACCACCGATCCCAAAGTATTCGAATCCCTGGAAGGCGCGCTCAACGACTTTTTGAACAACCAAAAGTGGACAAACGACGTCTTTGAGCCCGAAGAGCGCATCAACTGCAACATCCAGATTACCATCAAGGAAGAAGTGTCGACCAATTCCTTCAAAGCGGATATGGCCATTCAGGCCGTCCGCCCGGTGTACGGCAGCAATTACGAAACCCCCGTCGTCACCCATATCGACAAGGATGTCTCCTTCGAGTACGAGCCTTTCCAACCCATCGTCTACAGCCGCAACGTTTTCAACGACAACCTCTCCTCGATCATTTCCTTTTACATCTACGTCGTACTGGGTATGGATTACGACACTTTTGGCCTCTTCGGTGGCGATGAGTACTTCCAGATTGCTCAGGACATTCTCAACGCCGTCCCTCCCGCTACGGCCGCTCGCTTTCCCGGCTGGCGCGCCCTCGACGGTCGACGCAATCGCTACTGGATCGTCGAAAATATGACGGCTCCCGGTTTGCGTGGGGTTCGGCGGGCCCTGTACAGCTATCACCGCCAGGGGCTCGATATCATGGCCAACGATGTGGCGACCGGCCGAGTGATCCTCACCCAAGCCCTCGAAGACATCCAGCAAGCCAATCGGAACTACCCCAACTCAATGGCAGTCCGCCTCTTTATGGCCTCCAAGACCAATGAATTGCTGGAAATATTTAAGGAAAGTCCCTCCGATCAAAAGAATAAGGTCCGCGACGTCATGTCCAAACTCGACGCTTCCAATGCCTCCCGTTTTCGTCGGGCACTGGGCCGTTGAGTCGCTTTTCCAACATTTTGCCCTTTTTTTTCTGCGCTCATATCCGATTTGTCCCACAACTATTCGTTTAGAAGTTGTTTAATATAGGACTCACAAATTAGGATTTATGAATAAATTATCAGGAATATTGGCCCTCTTACTACTGGTGGGATCTACCACGCTGGTGGCCCAGGGCAACAACGTGCGCCTCGATGCACAGATCAATTGGGGAGAAGAATACACCGAGCCCAGCGGTAGCTTTTTGTCCAAAGTGGTGGCGACCCAGGGCGAAGGCTTCTACGCCCTGCGCGAGAAACGCGTCACCGGACTCACCGGAGAATTGCCCAATAAGATTTACCTCGAATACTACCACAACCGCAAGATGAAGATGCTCAAATCGCGGGAAATCGACTTGCGGTACAAAAATAAGAAGCGGCAGTTGGAGGAGGTGATGATGCTGGGGGGCAAGCTGTACTTGCTGACCTCTTTCCACAACGAGGCCAAAAAGAAGAATTACCTCTATACCCAACGCATCGACATCCGCAGCTTGAACCTCAAGAAAGACCTGCAAATGATTGGCGAGATCGATACGCGGGGTGTACTGCGGGAAGGATCCTTTGACTATCACATTTCCCGCGATAGCCAGACCATTTTGGTTATCAACAAACTGCCCAATAAAAAATCCGAGCCGGAGCGTTTCGCCCTCCGGGTCGTTGACGACAACTTTACCGAACAGTGGCAAAAGGACATCCACCTGCCCTACGATAACCAGAATTTTTCGATCGAAGAATACCGGGTCGACAACGCGGGCAACGTGAACCTGCTGGGCATTTTGTACAATGGCAACCGCGCCAGTTACAAGGGGCGGCCCAACTATCAGTACATCATCCTCTCCTACCCCGCCGCAGGGGCCCAGCCCCAGCAGTACAAGCTCCAGCTCCGCGACCAGTTCATTACCGACCTTACCTTCCGCATCGCCAGAAATGGTCGACTCGTCTGCTCGGGCTTCTATTCCGACGTCGGAACCGCCTCGGTCAAGGGGACTTAATTCCTCCAAATCGATCCGCAAACCAAGGAGGTTTTTCAACAAAGCCTCAAAGCCTTTGACTTCGACTTCCTGCTCGATGATTATTCCGCCTCCCGCCAAAGACGCATCCGCCAGGCCGAAGCCGAGGGGAACCTCCGCAACGAGCCCGAACTCTACCGATATTCCCTCGACGACCTCATCCTCCGCAGTGATGGTGGGGTGGTGCTGATCGCTGAGCAATACTACGTCGACGAACGCTCCTTCCGCGACATCTACACCGGCGTTTTCAATACCAATTTTTACTACAATTACAACGACATCATCGTCGTCAACATCCGCCCCTCCGGCGAAATCGAATGGGCCACACGGATTCCCAAGCGTCAAGTCAGTACCAACGACGGAGGCTACTACAGCTCCTACGCCATGTCGATCGTACGGGATAAAATCTACTTCGTCTTCAATGACAACCGCCGCAATTACGACGAGCGCAACCACAACAACCGGCTGTACAATTTCAACGGCTCCAATTCGATCATCGCCCTGGCCGAAGTCAGCAAAGACGGTGGGCTGGAGGTCCGCCCGCTGTTCACCAACCGGGAGGCGTCGATCATCACGCGGCCCAAGGTGTGCAAACAAACCAACAAGCGCGAGATGGTCATTTATGGGGAAAAAGGGCGGCGTTATCGCTTTGCCCACTTGGAGTTTGGTCGGACTTCGCGCTCCTAGCAAAAAAAGACCAATGGGGAGAAGGCATTGCCCAAAAATTGCTCATTTTTGTGGGCAATGCCTAAATCCACCGCTATATGAAAAAAATTGCCCTGTTTGCCTCCGGCCGGGGGAGTAATGCTGCCCAAATTATTGCTCACTTCCGGCAGCATCGCAATATTGAGGTTGGCCTGGTCGTTAGCAACAAGTCGACCGCTGGCGTACTGGCGCTGGCGCGAGCCGAGGGCATCCCCCAGCTGACGCTCCAAAGACAGGAGTTTTACCACACCGAGAACATTTTGGCCAAATTGGCCCAGCATTCCATTGACTTTATTGCCTTGGCGGGCTTTTTGTGGCTCATTCCGGAGTACCTGGTTCGGGCCTTCGAGGGGGCCATCGTCAATATCCACCCCGCTCTGTTGCCCCGTTACGGAGGCAAGGGCATGTACGGCCATCACGTTCACCAGGCGGTTTGGCGGGCCCGCGAGCGGGAAAGTGGCATGACCATCCACTACGTCAACGAAGTTTACGACGAAGGGCACATCATCTTTCAGGCCCGTTGCGCACTGGATCCTAAGGACCAGCCCGAGGACATCGCCCGCAAGGTGCTCGCCCTCGAACACGCCCATTACGCCCCAGTCATTGAAAACATTTTGCTCAACAACCACACCCAACCATGAAGTACCTATTCCTCGGTCTGTTTGCCCTCGCCACCCTTTCCGGCTTCGCTCAGGACCTCAGCTGGAAACAGCACGAAAAACTCGGCGATGAGCTGATGGCCCAGGGACAGTACGCCAACGCAGCGGATAATTACGAACTGGCCTGGGAGCAGCGTCCTTCCAAACCCAGCCTGTTGGCCAAAGCTGCCGATGCCTACCGCCAGTTTCGACACTACCAAAAAGCGGCCGACTGCTACGAGCCCCTCTTGGGCAACAAGAACTTTCCCCTCACCGCCTGGCATTACGGCCGTTGTCTGAAACAAACCGGACAGTACCAAACGGCGCGGGTCCACCTCCAAAACTTTCTCGATACCTACGAAGGCAAAGACCAAGCAATCCTCCTCCCCCTCGTTCGGGAGGAGCTGCGGGGCTGCGGACTGGCTCAGGAATGGTCGAAGCAAAAATCCAGCGCCAGCCTCCAAGCCCTGACCGAGCTCAATACCAAAGCCGCAGATTTTGCCCCCCTCCCCTTCGCCGATGATATCCTCTATTTTTCCTCCACCCGCAAGGGAGTGGCCCGTATCTTTCGCAGCCAGCGTACGCAAGGCCAGTTTGGATCGGTTGTGGAGCCCAATTTACCCCGGGGACCGGCGGGACATTTTTGTCACGGCAGCTTTGCGCCCAACAACGAGCGCTTTTACTTTACCGTGTGCGCCACGGAAGAAAACTGGCGGGGCATTCACACCCCCTGTGAGCTCTACGTGACCATGCGCGAGGCCAATGGCTGGACCACGCCCCAAAACATGCGCGATTACGTCAAAATGGATGGCACCACCGTCACTCACCCCTACGTGGTGCACCAGGGCGATACCGAAATTGTCTACTTTAGTTCGGATCGCAGTGGCGGACGGGGGGGAATGGATATTTGGTTTATGACGCGCCAAATCGTAGGCCGCGATATCGACTTTACTTATCCGCTCAACGCCGGCCCGGCCGTCAACACGACTGGGGATGAGGTCAGCCCTTTTTACGATACCGAAGCGGGTGAGCTGTACTTCAGCTCCAACGGACGGATCAACGCGGGCGGCCTGGACGTATTTCGTATCCGGGGTGCCCAACAGCGTTGGGAAGATGCCGCCAATCTGGGCCCCGCGGTCAATTCCAGTGCCGACGACTACCACTACTTTCCCAACCCCGCCGGTACGGGAGCCTTCTTGGTCTCCAACCGCTCCTGGGGAAGGGAAAAGAAGGCCACCACCGATGACGACTTGTATTACCTCCCCTCGGGACAGGCTCCGATGGCGGCGGGAACCGTGAGCGGCGTCGTTCTTGACCAACAAACGGGGGCCGCCCTCCGGGAGGTCGAGGTCACCATCTATGAAAAGGTCGACCTCGGTACCAAGCGCCTACTGCAATCTACGATTTCCCAAAATGGGAAATACAGCTTTCCCATTCTCCCAGAACGGGAGTTTTGGATCGAGTCCACCAATGCCCGTGACCCCCAAACTGGTCTTGTTGCCCATTCCTTTGTACTTGCCGGCAACGTAGCCCGGCCTCCGCTTCTCCCTTCGGCACAATGGTCCGCCGAGCGTCCCCAGACGCCGGCAACGCAGCCCAAATCCCCTTCCAGCCGCAGTACGAGCGGCGAGCCCCCGAGTACGCCACCCCGCCCCACACCACCGGCCGTGACGGAGGAAAGCCCACCGCCCCCACCAACGAAGCTGGTCGCCCGGGACGATGGGCGGATGAGTGAGCCTTCGGACAGACGCCCCAAGGTGGCAACGGAAACCTCCGAGCGCTACACCTACACCAATTCCCGCTTCAAACGCGATGGCGTCACCACCGATGCCCCCAAACGCGAGGGCATTTACTACAAGGTACAGCTATCCGTTGTGATCGACTACGATGCGGGGGGCCTGGCCTTCCAAAAGATGCGGGCTCACGGAGACTTGCACACCGAATACATTATCGAAAAGGGTTGGACGCGGGTCCTCCTCGCGGATTTTGATACCCTGGAGGAGGCCCGTCAAATGATGGACCGAGCGCGTTTGGCGGGTTTTCCCGAAGCCTTTATCGTACGTTACGTCGACGGCTTCCGCAAAAACTAAGGGTATTCGACGGTTTTGATCAGGTGGCCGTGCCGCTCGTTGAATCCGGCGATGCCCTGGAGGCCACCGCTGTGGAGGACCAGGATGCGGCTGCCCGGCGCAAAGTATCCTCGCTCGATGAGATCCAACAGGCCGTAGAAGAGTTTGCCCGTGTAGATGGGATCGAGGGGGATTTGGTAGTTGTGGGTAAACTGATTGATCCAATCCACCAATTCGGGTCGGAAGCGGGCGTAGCCTCCGAAGTGGTAATCGAGATTGATGGACCAATTTTCGGGGATGGTATGGGGGAGGTCGGGAGTAAAAGCGGCGCGGTACTTGGCCAGCCAGTTGCTGATGGCGGTGCGGTGAAAATTGCCCTTGAGTACGGAAAAACCCAGTACGGTGCTGCGATCCTCCAAACCGGCGATCAAACCCGCTGCCGTGCCTCCCGTACCACAGGCTAGGGCGATACAGTCTGGCCAGCCCCCCAGTTGCTCGTGAATTTCCTCCGCTAGGTCGGCATTGCCACGCAAAGCCAATAAATTGGTCCCCCCTTCGGGCAGGACCAGGGTGGCGTCCGCATCCCAGTCCAAATCGTCTAGCAGGTCGAGCCCTCGCCGGTACGCTGAGCGGGAGACAAAGCGCAGGTTCATGCCCCGGGCCCGGGCGAAGCGCAGGGTGGGATTTAGTAGCGGTGGGGCCTCCCCCCGTACGATGCCGATCGAAGACCAGCCCAACCGATGCGCAGCGGCCGCGCTGGCGTAGAGGTGATTGGAGTAGGCGCCCCCAAAGGTGAGCAGGTGCCGCTTCCCCGCCCGTTGGGCGGTAAACAGGTTGTAGCGCAGCTTGCGCCACTTGTTGCCCCCCAGTTGGGGATGGATCAAATCCTCTCTTTTTACCCAAAGCTCAAGGCCCCCACTACGGCAAAGGGGATGCTCCAAGCGTTGAATCGGACTGGGTAATTGTAAGGTGGCGATCAATTTTACGAGATTTTGGCCCACAAAACACGGCAGCACTTGCGCAGGCTTGATTTTAAACTTATATTTAAAAAAATACTAATTAAACTCGACATCTTTGATTTTTTAATATATCTTTGGCATTATTGTTGCTCCCCCTAAGATGTTGGACTCAGAGAGAATATAAATAAAAAGGGCAAACCCCTTCAATCCCTTTTCAGAAAAACCCAACAGACCCTAAGAAAGTAAACCGATCGACAAAGCTCGATTTAAGATGTCACAAAAAGACAAAACTTATTTTTTCGTATAGGAAAAATAAAATTACTTTTAATACACTTAATCACACTGCCGAAACACAATCACGACCCATGAAGACTCAAAAATTAAAGATCAAAGCTCTTAAAGTACAAAGTTTTGTTACCGCCAAGCCGCAAAATCGCCGGACCAAAGGTTTGGGCAACGATGGTGGCTACACCTGGGTGGGTTAAACAACTGACCTTGTTTTACCCGAAAAGGGCAATTTCACGTGTTGAAATTGCCCTTTTTATATTGGTATGGGATAGGGGTTTGGTAGCCCCGCTAAAAATCAATATCCACCCGATTACCGCCCCAGGACCAGCCAAACTGAAAGCGCAACTGTCCAAAGGCCGCTGATAAGTCACGATCCTCTAACCCGCTCAGCTCCGTACCATCCACAAAGCGATAACCCACCTCTACCGCCAGGTGGAACCAGCGAAAGACATTGACCGCCACCCCACCGGAAGGCTGAATCACAAAGAGTCGATCGCGACCGGGTTCGCCCCGAAAGCGCGCTTCGCCCGAACCCGCCATCAGACTGACCCGGGGATGAATAATCCGGTGTGGCTTGAGGCTGACGCCCAGAATCGGGCCATTAAAGGAAAAATCGAGATTCTGGGTGGGCAGATCGGCGAAGCGAACCTCATCGACCAGATTATATCCTCCCCAGCCCAAAAAGATGGACTTGTTGAATTCCAGCCCACCGTGCCCCCCGGAAAGTAGGGCATAATCGCCATCAAAGGCGGACAACTGGAGGCTGGATCCTCCCCAAGCCCCACTCAGACGCAGACCGGAACGACCGAAGACGGTTTCCTCACGCTGGGCCACGGCGGTACCCAGTATTCCCAAACAAAGGAGAAAGAGTATACTGATTCTTTTCATGTGATAAGTCTTTTGATTTTCTTAAACAGACAAAGAACTTGTCACAGCGTTGCACCAATTGGGTATTACGGGCGCAGAATAATCAAGCGTTTGGTGGTCAGGGTCTTGCCCCGTTCATCGATCAGGCTGTAGAGGTAGGTGCCCTTGCGAAAATCCGAAAGGTCAACCTTGGTGGTACGCTGGTCCTGGTTGATCTCGTAGTCGTTGCGCCAGACTTCCACCCCAAGGATGTTGTAGATGACCAGCCGGTAAGCCCCCCGATCGAGGTTCATAAACTCAAAACGGGCCGATTCGATCGCCGGATTGGGATAGGCAAAGACATCCGCCCGACCGGAATTGACGTAAGCCACGTTGTTGATGACGTCATTGGCGACGTATTCTACGGATTGCACGATCTCCTCTTCGGCGTCGACGGTCACAATGGCTACGGGTTCTTTGATGCCTTCGGTGTAGAAGTTATAGGTCAGGATGGTATCCGTTCCCAGAAAGGGAAAGGCCCCCATCACCAGATCGGTAACGTCGTTCCAAGGTAGGGGATTGATTTTGGTTTCG
>CALCCH010000102.1 GCA_937899855.1 uncultured Saprospirales bacterium
GGTTGTGCTTCTGTCCTGGGTTTTTTTAATTTTTTTGTTTTTGTTTGGTGGGGTTGGTTTTTTATTGGTTATTTGGGTGTGGGGTGTGTGTGCCGAGACACAGCTCGGGGAGGTCACAGCCCTCGGGAAAGCTAAAGCCTTGTTCGACCAGGCAGCAGCCTTCCGCCGTCTGTAAGCGGATCGACACCAGGGCGTGCCCCGTACAACCGCTGCTTGCAAAGAGCATTAAGCCCGATACCTGATAAAGGGTGCCAAAGAGCGGCCTTACCGATAGATTGACCAATTCGACCTGGCAGGTGGCGCTGTTGCTTTCGGCGAAGATGGCACTGATGGCGGCGGGGCTACTGACGATGAGTTGGAAGGGACGCCCCCGCTGGCCGTCTACGAAAAGACAATTCCCCGCTCCCCATTCTCCGACCGAAATAAAGTCGCAGGTCTCCGCACAGCAGGGAAGGGGATCGGTCATCAGCCAGATGGGGAAGGGGCAACCCTCAATGATGATATCCAGGGTCAGTATTCTTCCCAGACAATCGCAGGTGTTGCTGATAAAGGTGAGGAGGAGGACGAGGTCGTTACCCTCCCTTTGGCTCGTGTGACTCTGGTAGGTATAGTCCGAATTAAAGGAATAAATCCGTTCGATGTCCTCCGCTCGCAAGGGGGCTTTGAGGCGTACCTCAATGGTAAATTCCTCCCCGGAGCGGACGCATTCGGGAACGCTACTGATCTCCGCGGGGGGAGCGCAGCAGTCGATCACCTGGAAGATGACCTTGGTGGGAGACCAGCCGATACAGTTGGGGACGTTTGAGGCGGCGATGGACAGGCGGTATTCAAAACCCGCTTGGAAGTAGCCGGGGTACAGCGCGAGTAGGTCCCCGTTGAAGCCGTCCAGTGACTGCCCCAGAAAGCCCACATCCCGGTATTCGCCATAGGGCCCCGGGTCACCGATGGGCTTGCGTTGGATGGCATTGAAGTGATCGTTGGACTGGGGGTCAAAGCCGTGGTAAAAGATGGGGCTGCCGCTGCAAAAACGACTCATCTCGGTGCTGCGGTCGTTGAGCGCATCGTTGACGATAACGCGGGGCATGGAGACCTTGGCTAGAAAGATATCGTTGTTGGTGTTGACCAAAAACTCGTCGCCCAGGATGGAATTGCCGGAGCTGAGGTTGATGCGCGGTCGGACGTCGTACCAGGTCCCATTGTTCAAACCCAAACTGACCAGAATCGAGCGGCGGGAGCTCACCGTCCAGGTGCCGTTGGCATTGACCATTACGGGTAGGCTGAGGCCCGTGAAGCTTCCGTTTTGCCAGAACTCCAGAAAAATACTGGCGACCACTACGTTGGGCGGACAATCGGTGTAGGTGCCACTGATCGTGACGTCGTCGATGACGCAGTTGCGGTTGGTGATCGAAGTGACTTCTACCGTCGCCTGTCCGGGGCTAAGGGTGCCCAACCAGGCTCCCAAATTGTTGAAGGTCCCCAAGGGAAGGGCGATAAAATCGTTATTGGCAATGTCCGTTGCATTGGGGCTTGAACCAGCTGGGGTAGGCATATCGTCGACCACGAAGCTGAGAAAAGTCGTCAAGCTGTTGCCGTTATACTCTCCGGGTTCATTTTGGCCAAAAACAAAAATGTGTCCTCCCGTACCGCCATTGACCCCATTGGTCTTAATGAGATTCGCGGCATTACAAGCCACCGTTCTTTCGGCACTGTTAAAACTAGCTCCATCCGCAATAATCAGTACCAGGTCGGGACTGAGCCCCACGGCGGCAGTCAGTCCCGCCCCCCAGCTGTGTCTATTGCCGCCAAAGGCCAGGTTGGCAATCCATTGCTGGTGGACGGTCGCCGCTACGCCAGCGTTGTAGACAACGGTTGGCGAAACCGTGGCGGGGCTGCTGGGCGAATCGCTCATCCCAATAAAGGTAACCGCATTACCCAAGCCCACTTGGTTGTTGATAAACGTGGTTAGTCCCGATTGGATATTACTGGCCTCCGTGGTATTGATACTGGCCGAGCGGTCAACGATGACGGCAATGTTGAGGTTGCACTTGCGCACCAGTGGAGGATTGTCAACCGGTCCGGTCGCCCTTCTTTGGCTGCCCTGGTTTTTACGGGCCAGTCTTTTGTATTCGACGAAAGCTTCACGGTGATCTTCGAGGTAAAAAGTTTCCCAGTAGCTTTGGCGAACACCGTCCAGCGGGTCCGCTTCATTTTTGACCGGCTGACCTTCCCGAGCCGCATCCGCCCGAACGCTTTGCAGGATTTGTGCCTCGTTGGGGATGGCGACGGATCGTTGACTTTCGACAAATTGGTGTAGGGCTTCCCAGGGGTTGCTGGTGCTTTGGGCCAGTCCCAGTCCCCCGAGTAGGAGCAGTCCCAGACTCGATAATATTAGTTTTTTC
>CALCCH010000103.1 GCA_937899855.1 uncultured Saprospirales bacterium
ACAATGCCGACCAGCTCGGCTCCCACCGCTCCCTCCTCCTGCGCTTCGCCGGTCCCCCCAAAAATCGCCACGGCATCGGTACCAAGGTGCGCTTGCGCACCAGCGAGGGACAACAATACCGCGAGGTGTACACCAGTCGGGGCTATCTCTCCTCGGTCGAGCCACTGGTTCACTTTGGACTGGGAGCGGAGGCACAGCCGCTGGGCCTCACGGTAACTTGGCCGGATGGCAAGCAGCAGGTAATCGACCAATTGGCTCCCGGGCAACACTTGCTGGACTACCAAGACGCGCGTTTTCCCACGAGTCCTCCAGCCCGACGGACACCGCGCTTTACCAGCGCCCCAAGGGCAGTACCCCTGGTGGCCCACCGGGAAAATCCCTTTGATGATTTTGGTCGGGAGCGTCTGCTGCCCCACCGCATGTCGACGGGAGGCCCCGCCGCTGCCGTGGGGGACGTCAACCAGGACGGTTATCCGGATGTTTTTGTCGGGGGAGCGGCGGGCCAGGCGGCGCAACTCTTGCTGGGGGCGAACGGCGGCAGCTTTAGGCCCTACGCCCAGGAGCTCTGGGAAGCGGAGAAGCGCTTTGAAGACGTCGCCGCCACCTTTTTCGATGCCGATGGGGATGGCGACCTGGACCTCGTAGTCGGTAGTGGAAGCAACGAGTGGCCCAGCGGTGATCCGGCTTACCGCTTGCGTTTTTACGAAAATAAAGGAACGCGGGGGCTGGTTAGGAACGAGCGAGCCCTACCGGACCTACGGCTCAGCGCCGGGGTCATCACCGCCGGCGATTTTGACGGCGATGGGGATGCGGACCTCTTCGTGGGGAACCGGCAGCGTCCGGGAAATTATCCACAATCGGGGCCCAGCTATTTGCTGCGCAACGAGAGTAGCCCCGGTACCATTCGCCTACGGGACGCCACGGCCGAGCTGGCGCCCTTTCTGCAGGACTACGGGATGGTCACCACTGCGCTCTGGGCCGATTTGAATGGGGACGGGTGGCTGGATTTGGCGACGGCTGGGGAGTGGATGTCGCCCCGGATACTGCTCCACGAAGGAGACCGACTGGTCGACCGGACGGAGCCCTCACGGCTAGGGGAGGAACGGGGCTGGTGGTACGCCCTGGCCGCGGCGGATTTTGACGGGGATGGGGATTTGGACTTGGTTGGTGGCAACTTGGGCTTGAACTACAAGTACAAGGCCAGCGCTGAGGCCCCATTTCAAATTTTCAC
The DNA here is from genome assembly GCA_937899855.1 of uncultured Saprospirales bacterium. GTDB lineage: Bacteria > Bacteroidota > Bacteroidia > Chitinophagales > Saprospiraceae > CALLVY01. The sequence continues at coordinate 1,232 of CALCCH010000103.1, forward strand.
CGACGACTTTGACCAGAACGGCAGTCGGGACATCGTACTGAGTCATTACGCGGGAGGAGAGCTGGTACCGCTGCGCGGTCGCGAGTGTTCGTCCAATCAAATGCCCTTCATCAAGAAGAAGTTTCCCACCTACGATGCCTTTGGCAAAGCCAGCCTGTACGACATCTTTGGCGAGGAGCCTTTGCGATCGGCAACGCATTTGGTCGCCACCAATTTTGCCCACTGTTATTTTGAAAATCGGGGGGATGCGGTATTTACGGCAAGGGAATTGCCCGTAGCAACACAGGTCTCTTCGATCAATAGCTTTTTAATTCAGGATTTTGATGAAGATGGCAAATTGGATATTTTGTGTGCGGGCAACTTGTACGGTTCGGAAGTAGAAACGCCCCGTAACGACGCGAGCTACGGCCAGCTACTGCTCGGCGATGGCCAGCACGGTTTCCGAGTCGAGCCAGCGGTAGCAAGTGGTTTTATGGTGACGGGGGAGGTCAAGGCCCTGCTCCCTTTGGATCGGGAGGATTCCTCGACGGGGCGCGTACTCGTAGTTCTGAATGATGCGCCGGCCCAGTTGTTCGAACGCCAGCGAGGGACGGCGGATCAGGAGGGTATAAAATGATTTGATTTATGGCAAACATGAAAGATTTGGCGCAAGCCACGGGGGTTTCTTTGGCGACCGTATCGCGGGTGTTCAACGAAAGCTACAAGGTAAAGCCCGCCACGCGCAAGAAGGTACTGGCTATGGCCAAGAAGCTCAATTACCGCCCCAACAAGATTGCGGCGGGTTTGCGCAAGGGCAAGAGTGGGTCCATTGGCATCGTGATTCCCATCATCGATCGCGAGGTGTTTTCCTCCTCCATCAAAAGCATGGAAGAAGTACTGAGCCAGGCGGGTTACCACGTGGTCATTTGCCAGAGCCACGAATCCTACGACAAAGAACAACAGATCATCGAAAACCTCAAGCAGCTCAAAATCGATGGGATCATCATTTCCATCTCCAAGGAAACGACCGAGGTCGATCACCTCGCCGCCCTCCAGGGGGAGGACACCCCGGTTATTTTCTTTGACCGCTACGTCGAACTGGGGAGCTTTAGCAGCGTGGTCATCAACAATTACAACGGGGCCTACCAGGCCACCAGTCACCTCATCGACCAGGGTTGCCGGCATATCGTCCACCTGGCGGGTAGGGAGGACGTTTTCATCTTTCGGGAACGCAAACGGGGCTTTTTGGTGGCCCTCCGCGAGATTGGCTTTGCGGGCCGACATTCCGTCATCCCCTTTGACGATGGCCACGAGGAGGGGATCGCAGCGCTGCGCCAACTGTTACAATCCGAGCAGCCCCCCGATGGGATCTTGGCCAATGGAGACATCGCGGCACTGGTGGCACTG
>CALCCH010000104.1 GCA_937899855.1 uncultured Saprospirales bacterium
GTCCGGTCTGCGCGGTTTTTTGGTTTTTTTTTATTGTTTTTTTGTTTTTTTTTGTGTTGTTTTTTTCTTTTTTTTTTTTGTTTTTTTGTTTTTTTTTGTTGGGGTGTTTTTACTTAGTGGGTGGTCAAGCCCACCACGAGTGAGTGCTTGAGCCATTGGAGCCAATCTTTGAGCCAAATGGACTAGGTATTTTTGGGGAGTTGCCCTACTTTGAGACATGATTCAGTCCCACCAATGTTTTAACCTGTACGACCGGCTCTTACTGGAAAAAATCGTCCTGCGGGCGCCCTTCCTTACGCCGGGAATGATGTCGGATGAGGCCTGTTTCTTTTATCCCGTCCGGGGGCGCGGTCGCATCTTTTCGGCTACGGAAAGCCACCCGGTGAGTGGAGCGGAGGCCCTGGTTATGAAATGTGGCAACTACCTCAATCATTTTCTGGAAAATGGGCCGGGCGACAATTGCGAAGTCATCGCCGTGCATTTTCACCCCAAGGTCCTACGCAAGATTTACGCGACGGAACTGCCCACTTTTCTAAGCGCTCCGTCGCCCCAACCCCGCCCTCCACAAATCCAGAAAATCAAGGCCGATGCCCTGCTCTCCAATTACATCAAAAGCTTACAATTCTACTTCGAAAATCCCGCCCTGGTCAGCGACGAACTCCTACAACTCAAACTCAAAGAACTAATTCTCCTCTTGGTCAAGACCAAAAATGCGGACAACATCCAGCGCCTCTTCGTCAGCCTGTTTAGCCCCCAGGAATACTCCTTCAAGCAAATTGTCGAAGGCCATATTTTTTCCAATCTCAACAATGAACAGTTGGCCCTACTGACCCAGCTCAGCTTGTCCTCCTTCAAACGCGAATTTGAACGGGTTTACCAGACCAGTCCGGCCAAGTTTTTCAAACAGCGGAAGCTCGCCCGAGCGGCCGAGTTGTTGCGAGGCACCTCCCTACGGATTGGTGACATCGCTTTTGAATGTGGATTTAAGGAGCTCTCCCACTTCTCCAAGTCCTTCCAACAAGCCTACGGACTCCGCCCCTCCCAGTACCGCCAAAAGAACCAAAAGAACCAAAAGGACCAATAGTTGGACCAAATGTGGAAAGGGCCGAGGCCACTTTGCCCCTACCTTTGTGAGGTATTATTTTTTAAACCAAATCTCACCATCATGCAAAGTTTCGCAAAAATCATTGGTCTACTGTCGCTGGCTTTGTGCCTGGGGCAGACGGTTCAGGCGCAGAAAAAAGTGATCACGTTTAGGGTCGAAAAAGTCATTCCCCACCCGGCGGAAAAGGTCTGGGCGGTAGTGGGTGAAGATTATGGCGCCATTGCCAATTCGCATCCCAAAATCATCGCCTCAGACTACGTCAGTGGTACGCTCCAAGCCGGAGAGGGGGCCGAGCGGGTCTGCTACTTCAACGAAAAAGGCAGTCAGTTCCTCAAGGAAAAAATGACCAATTACAATCCCCGTGAAATGACCTTCGTCAATAAGGTGTACCAAGCGGGCCGTGTTCCCGTCAACCCCGATTACACCCAGGCCGTCTACCGCGTCGAGCGCATTGATGCTAATACCTCGCGCTTTATCTTCGACATGCAGTACCGTACCAAACCGGCCTTGATGGGGGCAATGATGAAGGGGCAGTTCCGACAGTTGATCGATGACTACGCCGTCGCCATTGAGCACTACATCAGCACCGGAGAACAGGTGACCAAGAAAAATTTTAAAACCATCCGCAAACTGTTCGCCGCCAATTAGGGCCGTTCTGGCGATCAAGTTTAACCACAGCCGCTACCCCGATCGGGGTGGCGGCTGTTTTGTTGCGGAATTCTTCTTATCTTCCTGGCCTAAAATACAAGCGATGCGAACAGTTTTACTTTCTCTCGGCTGCCTGCTCCTATTCCAAGTCGGTTGGGCTCAAAGACCCGATTCCATCAAAACGGTCCAGTTACACGCCCAATTGCAAAGCAGTCCTCCCCAGATCGAACTCCAGTGGTGTCCCTGGGCGGAGGCCAACAGCTACCAAGTCTACCGCAAAAAACTGACGGAAGACAACTTTGGGGCACCCATTGCTACCCTCGATGCCAATGCCGTATCCTGGACGGATGCGGAGGTGATCCCGGGCGAGTGCTACCACTACCGAGTACTGCGCAACACCGGCCAAGGAACGGGCTACGGCTACCTCGTATCGGGCATCGAAGTCGAATTGCCCGATCAATCCGGCATCCTCCTCGTCGCCCTCGATACTACCCTGCTACCAACCGATCATCCCCTCCTTCAGCAATACCTCGCGGACGTACTCCAGGAGGGCTGGCAGAGCAAGTTGGTCCTGGTCAGTCGCAACGATGAGGTCACGGAGGTCAAAAACCGGATCCGGAGCCGCTACCTGGAAGACCCCAGCCGTACGGAAGCCCTCGTACTCATCGGCCGCGTACCCGTACCCTATTCGGGACAAATCTTTCCCGACGGTCACAACGACCACCAGGGGGCCTGGCCCGCTGATACCTACTACGCCGATATGGACGGCGTATGGACCGACGGTAGTGTCGACAACAGCTCGGCCAGCAACGAACGCAATCGCAACGTCCCCAAGGACGGAAAATTTGACCAAAGCAGCATCCCCTTCGACAATGCGGGCGATGCGGACCGCTACGCGGAGCTCCAGGTGGGACGGCTGGATTTTGCCAATCTGACGGCCTTTAGCGAAAGCGAATTGGAACTGCTGGAGCGCTACTTCGCCAAAAACCACGCCTTTCGAACCAAAGCCTTTACGCCCTCCTACCGAGGGTTAATCGAAAATAATTTCGCCAATTTTCAGGAGGGCTTTGGACAAAATGGCCTGCGCAATTTTGCCACCATGTTTGGCCCCGATTCGGTGTTCTACCGCGATTACGACCGCCTCAAAACCGAAAGTTACCTGTGGACCTACGCCTGTGGCGGTGGCAGCCACAACGGCGCCGGTGGCATCAGCAATGCCAACTCCCTGGCGCTCGACTCGTTCCAATCGGTATTTTCCTTGCTCTTTGGCAGCTATTTCGGCGACTGGGACAACCAAAATCGCAATTACCTGCGCTCCGCCCTCGCCAGCGGCACCGTGCTCACCAATGCCTGGGCCGCTCGCCCCAATTGGCCCATGTACTTCATGGCCATGGGCCTACCCATCGGTTACGCCGCCAAAATGGCCATGAACAATCCCAACAACATCCACGATGCAGGATTTGGCAACCGGCAGATTCACATTGCGCTAATGGGCGATCCGACCCTCCGCATGTACGTGACGCCAGCACCACAGCAACTGCTGATCAGTGAGAGCGAACGAGCCGTAGAACTCCAGTGGACGCCCCCCAGCGAGGCGGTAGCGGGCTACCACGTTTTTGCGCGCCCCAGTAGCCTGGACACCTTTACCCGTCTGACGGAGCTTCCACTGACCACACCCCAGTTTGCCTATCCCTGCCGCCCCCTGGGGGAGGACACGTAATCTATGTTTCGGTCGAGTCAGCTGACCACCACGGCCAGCGGCTCCTTCTACAATTGGAGTCCGGGACTGCGGGGCCAGTGGACGGTGACGGAAGATCACTTTAGCGAAGCCGCCTTTTCCTTCCTCACCAACGGCGAGCGGGTAGACTTTACCAACGAATCGGTCAATGCCGAAACCTACGCCTGGGATTTTGGCAATGGCAACACCAGCATGGAAGAGAACCCCAGCAACCAATACGGCAGTGGGGGTATTTATCCCGTGCAGTTGGTGGCTGGCAATCAGTGTGGGACCGACAGCACGGAGCAGCTGGTGGAGGTATTCGTGACGAGTACGGGGGAGGTGATTGGGGAAAGAAACATACGGCTGGTTCCGAACCCGGCGCCGGATTACTTCTCCGTAGAGGGTTGGACGGCGGCGGACCGGGTTCAATTGTGGGATGGTCAGGGACGCCAACTGCGGGAACTCCAGGTCGCTAATGGGGTCAGCTCGGTAGCGGACTACCCCGCCGGGATGTACTGGGTACGGGTCCTCGACGCCCGGGACCAAATTATCTTCCAAGGCCCCCTCCTGTTACAACCTTAATATTTCAAGCCCCGAAGCGACAACCATGACCCTCATTCCCCCACCCCAAGTAGGAGATTACCCCGAATACGCCGGGGCCTACCTGCGTTGGATTCCGCGCGATGGACAGTTGCTCCAACACCTGCGTCACAACTTCCGCAAGGTGCGCCGGCTGGTCCGCACCCTCTATCCCGACCAACTGGAATTGCGCTACGCGCCGGGCAAGTGGTCGATCCGCGAAACCCTGGTCCACCTCGTTGACGACGAGCGCATCTACGCCTACCGGGCCCTGTGCTTTGCCCGGCAAGAACCAGCCGAGCTCCCCGGCTTCGACCCGGACCGCTACGTAGCTTACGCCGCAGCTGCCGAACGCCCTCTCGAAAACATCATGGCCGAATACGCCGCGGTACGACAGTCTACCATCGCCCTTTTCGCCAGCTTTTCCGCCGCAGCCCTGGCCCGCTCGGGCGTCGCCAGTGGCCACCGCGCTACGGTGGCGGCCCTGGGTTACCACCTGGCCGGCCACGAAGTCCACCACCTGAATTTGGTGCGGACCCGCTACCTGGGTCGCCGCCCGGTCCGCCCCCCGGTTTGACTTGTTCGCCCGGATCCCAAAATTTACTCGCCTCCTACGTCACCCTCCAACCGGAGCAGCGCTACTTTCGTTTTTTACGGCGTTTCTTCTTACTGGCCTCCGCCTCGCGGATCAAACGCTTCCAGTCCGTATTGTGCTCATCGAGTTGGCTAGCCGAAAAATCCAGCGTCTCCTGGTAGTCCTCGCGGGAGACGTCCAGGACGGTAACGGCCTTACCCAAGTAAGCTTCGATGGCCGTCAGCAGTTCCCGTTCGCCCTGGCTACAAAAGGAAACGGCCGTTCCGCGGCGTTCGCCCCGGCCGGTACGGCCCACCCGGTGGACGTAGTTTTCGGCTTGCTCGGGCAGATCGTAATTGACTACGTAATCCACCTCCGGAATATCGATGCCGCGGGCGCTGACGTCGGTGGCGATCAGGAGTTTGGTACCGGCCCCACGGAAGGCCTCCATCACGGCAAAACGGTCGGCTTGCTCCTTGTCCCCGTGAATCGTCAGGCAGTCGATCTTTACCCGCCCCATGGCCTTAGCGACCCGCTCGGCGCGAACTTTGGTGCGCACGAAGACCAAAATTTTGCTCTCCGGGTTTTCGCGCACCACCCGTTCTAGGAAAAAGCGTTTGTCATCCATTTCGATAAAGACGACCGAGTGGTCGATGTTGCGGGCTACGGGATCCTTGGGAGAGACCTGGATGCGGATGGCGTTTTGGACCAGGGAGTAGGCCAAGCGTTTGATCTTATTGTCGATGGTAGCGGAAAAGAAGAGGGTTTGGCGACGTTGCGGCAGGTGACGCAGCAGGTCGCGGATGTCCTTGATAAAGCCCAGGTCGAGCATGTGGTCCGCCTCGTCGAGCACCAGTATTTCGACGCGGTGCAGGTGGAGATGGCCCTGGCTGCGCAGATCAAAGAGTCGGCCCGGGGTGGCGACGAGCAGATCAAAGCCCTTGTTGAGTTGCTCGATTTGGGGGCTTTGATCAACTCCGCCCATTAGGGCAAAGGTCTTGACCCGGGTATGGCGAGCCATTTTTCGAAAGACTTCCTCCACTTGCTGGGCCAGTTCGTGAGTAGGTACGAGTACCACGCATTTGATCCCGTCCGGTCGGCCGCGCTGTTTGCGGCGGTGGAGCAAATTGATGATGGGAATGGCAAAAGCGGCCGTTTTCCCCGTGCCCGTCTGGGCGATGGCCAGCACGTCTTCGCCTTTAAGAATGGAAGGAATGGCCTTGTACTGGATGTCGGTGGGACGTTTAAAACCCAGCTTGGCCAGGTTTTTTTTGATCTCCAGCTCGATGTGATAATCCTCAAATTTCATTGGTGGTATTTCCCGAACAAAAAATAGTTAGCCCGCAGTGCGCTGGGCGATGAGCAGATCGCTGTACGAAACCGCGACCAGGGCGTCGGAGGGGATGGCAAACAGCTTCAAGTAGTACTGGCACTGCTCCCACAAGTCTTCCCGACTGCGCTCCCCGCGCGTGTCGATGGCTTCGATTTCCACAAAGGTACCCAAATCGACCACGGTATCCAGGTGAAATTTGACGTTGTCGATAAAATAAATTTCCCGTTGTTTGTCCACCACGGCCAGCACTCCCAGGGCATCGATCAACATTGCCTTGAGGGGATCACCGGGCGGGACGGCGTGCAGGCGTACCCGCGAGTGTTTGGGGCCCGCTTGATCGTCCCGGTGGTACTGAATCAGGTGGTTTTCAATATTGCCTTCCCGCAGCTTCAAACGCCCCTCCCGAACCTGGAAATAGGTATCTACCTGATGGTCCAGGCCCCGGTAGTCGGCACCCCGCTGGAGGAGCTGCTCCCGAATATCTCCCTGCTGGTCACAGCGCGCCTTGATTTCAATGATATTAATCATGGCTCAGGGTTTGACGACCATTCCACTGCGCAATTCGTCGCCCGCCACCAGCTGGTAGACGTAGAGGCCACTGCTCATTCCTTCCGCCGTCCAGAACAATACATTGGCTCCGGCGGGCTGCCGCTGGGGAGGACTTTGGTAAAGCAAACGTCCGTGTGCATCGCGGATCAGGAGTTGGACCTCTTCGCTGCGCTCCAATTCGTAGTCGATCCGCAGTTCCTCCAGTAGGGGATTGGGACTGACCCGGAGTCCACTCAGCCGGCTGGGTGGTGGAGGCGTGGAACTGATCGTTTTGGGACGGTTCCACCCCAGGTCGTGTAGGATCCCTAGGAAAATGGGACCCGGATCTTGTTTGCTCTCGCCGGAGCTGGAGAATGGCGTCATCAGTCCATTTTCGGTGCCGCGAAAGGTATTTTGGTCGAGGTGAGTACAGCTGGAGCCAAAGGCAAAGGCACCGGGGGCGTAGAGCCGTGGGGGCTGGCCATTATTGGCCGCCCGAGCGGAATCGCCATTGAAAAACAAGGCATTACCCGTGAGGGCACCCGCCAATTCGGTGGATTCGTTGGGGTAAATATCGGTATCCACCAGGCTACGATTGGCAGCGTCAACCAAGTAGTGGTCAAAAATGCTGGGCAGTCCTTCCAAATCGGGGAAGGCAAAGGCGGTGGGTAAGATGGGGGGAGTGAGTTCGCCAAAAGATCCTTCGCCACCCTCCACATTACACAGGGAGGTCATGCCCAGGCTGTGGCCAATTTCGTGTAAAAATACGCTGACAAAATCCTGTTGGTTTGGTCCCGGATTGCCATCGGTACCAAAATACCAATTGGTAAGGGTGGTCATGTAAATCTCCATATCCGGGTCGTCATCATTGATGGGGGTTCCACACATGGCATTGACCAAGCTCAGGGGATACCAGCGATCCGCAATGGGCGCCCCGGGAAAGTTTTTACGACCGTTGGACAAGCTCAGGCCCAAAAAACCCGGAAACTGAATAAAGTTGACCTGAATTTTGATGGGCACTTCGGAGGTCAAAAACTGGCTCCAGATATTGGTGGCAAACTCAATGGCCGCTTCCGCCCCGGGAGGACTATTGGAGGTGGTCACCTCAAAAGTGGCGGGTTGGGCGCGCAGCCCGGAAAGCAGTAAGGAACAGCAGACGAGGATACCGAAATAGCTTTTCATGGAGTTTCAGTTTGTGTGAACGGGAACCCAATTTACTAAACTTCCCCTGGCTAGGGAAGATTTTGGCCCTTTGATCACATCACTAACGCTCCACTACCCATTTTATATCTCTGCTCAGAAACCTCCGTAGCGGGTACTACGGAAACCACCATCCTTAATCACAGCCCAATTCGATGCGGGAGAAGAGGTCGTTGTTTGGGAAACAATTGCCGCTGGGCAAGGATTCGGGTACGTAGCGTTCGAGATTATCGTCGCGAAGGGCATTTTCCAGAAAATCCAGCAGATCATTGACTTGTTGCTGACTCAAATCGACGGGTTTGAACAAATCGGAAAGGTGCTCCGGTCCAACGCGTGGGTTTTCGGACTGGGCGGCCATCTTGTATTCGATGACCTCGCGCAAGGTCGTCTTGCTACTGCCGTGGAAGTAGTGGGTGTAATCCTTGAGGTTGTACAGTTGGGGCACCTTAAAGCAGTTTTCATCTTCGGTGCGGCCACTGAAAAAAGCCCGGCCCAGGCTCCGACGGTCGTCCTCACTGGTGTTGAGTACGGCATCGAACTCGTGGAGGTCACTGGCGCCGATGGCGTGAAATTCCATGGCATTAAAAGAGGGGCCTTTGTGGCAATTGGTACAGCGGGCCTCGTTGAGGAACAGCAGCGCACCCCGCTTTTCACTGGCGGTCATCGCCGTCTTGTCGCCCTTCAGCCAATCCTGAAAGGGAGCTTCGTTGGCCAGTACCGTCCGGAGGTAGGCACCGAGGGCGAAGGCAACCGTTTCGTCGGTGTAGCGCTCGGCCTCGGGGTATTCGGGAAAACAGCGATCGAACAGCTCGCGGTAGCCATATACGTCGAGCAATTCGTCGGACAAGCTCATCCGGTGGAGGTGTAAGCTTTCGATATTTTGCGATTCCATCCCCTCCAAACCTTCAAAATTGATTTCCGCCGCGGGGTTAAAGCTCCACCAGGCCTCGGTCCCTTCGTTGACCCCACTGCCTCCAAAAATGCCACTCCACAGCATATTGGTCACGTAGGCCACATTGAGTACGCTCAAGGGGCGGGCTCCCTGCGCGTCGACCTCCGTCCCGGTGTAGATGTCCAACTTTCGGCGGTTCTCCCCCACCCCAACGGCACCATCCGCCACTCCCTGAAAGCGACCGGGTGTAAAACCGGCACTCGCTACGTGGCAGGAAGCACAGGAATAGCTCCCCCGACCAACGGGATAGGCCGCATCGACGGCCAAGCCAGTCTCGTGAAAGAGCAATTTACCCAGTTCTGCTTTGTCGGCGGTAATGATGTTGTGGGGATCTTGGTGGGGGATGGCGGCGTAATCCCCCGCTTCGGGAAATTGATAGTACTTGTAGGAACCCGTTGGAGAGACTCGATTGAGAGATTCTTCAATCTGCCGGTCGTAGGGATCGTTCAAACGGTCGTTGTTACAGGCGAGTAGTGAAAAAAGTCCTAAAAAGACTAGCCCAACTAGTGATTTGTTCATCGTAGTGTTCGTTCATAAGATTAAAACGGGAATTTGGGAGGCCTTTTAGCTTCTTGTCGGTGATTGGAAGCCTAAAAATACGTCTTATTGCGGACACAAACAATATCATTTGGCCATTTTTCCTATCTGAGGGAGAAATAAATGGCCTTGAGGTAAGCCCCTTCCGCAAAGCGCACGGGATGATCCAGATCGTGGTACGTTCGTTCCAAAATTTGGTACTTCCGCTGGCTCCGTTGTAGCCCCCGCTCGACCTCCGCAAAGAAGGCCTCCGCCGAGACCCGGGAGGAACAGGAAGCCAACAACAAGAGGCCGTCTTTGGCGACCAACTGCGCCCCCCATCCGGCTAGTCGTCGGTATTGCTCCAACGCCCCCCCTACCTCACTGGCCTGCTTGGCAAAAGCGGGCGGATCGATGACTACGATGTCGTAGCGCTGCCCCGTAGCCACCAGCTCCGCCAGGCTTTCGAAGGCATCTCCCAGCAGGATTTGGTGCCGCCCCCGGTGCGGATTCAAGGCGGCATTCTGCCGAGCCATCTCCAGGGCGGGCGCACTCAGATCCAGCGAGGTGACTTCCCGAGCCCCACCAACCAGGGCGTGTACCGAAAAACCACCCGCGTAGGCAAAAACATCAAGGACGCGCTTGCCGGCGGCCCGCTGCCCGATACGCAGGCGATTGTGGCGATGGTCGAGGAAGTAGCCCGTCTTGTGACCCCGTTGAACATCAGCGCTAAACCACAAGCCGTGTTCCCGGAAGCGGACGCGGGGAGCGGGCAATTCACCGTAAACCACTTCACCATCCCGCACCGTGTCGCCCACCTGTCGCTGGAGGTGTCGACTCAGCCGGAGTACAACGCTGCTCGCCTCGCTTGCCTCACGCAGGGCGGGCAACAGCCATTCCCAGTACGGCCACCAGATGGCACTGTACAATTTAACCACCAGGACGCGATCATAGACGTCGGCAATCAAACCGGGGAGCCCATCATTTTCGCCATAGACCAAGCGGTAGCTATTCGTATCGGTACGGAGCAGGGGCCGACGTAAGTCCCTGGCGGCCCGAATCTTATCCCTAAGCCAGGCCCCGTCGATGGTAGCGGAACGGTGAAATTGTAGGAGTTTGATGCGGATGGGCGAATGGGGATCGTAGAGCCCGCAGGCGAGGAATTTGTTTTTCTTTTGATCAAAAATTACCGCCAGGTCTCCCGCGCGACCTTCCGCGTTTTGCTTGACAATGCTGGCCTCAAACACCCAGGGGTGCCGCTTTTTGACCTGCCGCTCGGCGGCGGGTTTGAGCGTGAAGGCCAAACGCTGGGGAGGGGCAACGGAGGGTACGGGCATGGGACGAAATCGTAGGTGATGATGCGGGGCGAAGGTACGGGAAAAATGTGAGGTCCACGCAGCTTTCGCCCAAAACAATCCCGCCAGCGACGGGAGGCTCAGGACCTCCAGTGGGTCAGTTGCCAGAGGCGCTCCCGGGCGCTGACGATCCAGAGCAGCGCCCGGGCGAGTAGGAAGGCCCAGCTGGCCGTTCCCAACAGGAGGATCAGCTGTACGGGGCTCAACCACAGGATGCTGCCCAGCGTGACCTGAAGCCAGGGCAATAAGGAGGCTGCTACCAGGGCACCGACCGCCGACACCAACGCGGCCAGGCTACCGATCAGCCAGCCCCCCGCGCGGCTGGCGATGATGCTGGTGCCCAAGGTCGTGGCGGCACCGGATAAGGCGGCGGCCCCCGACAGTTGGCCCGTGCTCGTGACGAGGTAGTAGGAAATAAAAAGGCTAAAGAGGATGTTGACGGCTAGGCCAATGGGCTGGGTCCTGAGGGTCAGGGGCCGCAGCAGGCGGAAACCGAGCCCCAGGAGGGCCAGTAAAATCAGTAGGCTCGACAGGAGAATCCCCGCTTGCTGGCCCTGATGGCGCAAGCTTTGGATATTGGAAAAAGCGCTGACTAGCGAATACCCCAAGACGTGAGCCAGTACCCAATACAGTTGAAAACGGGGACCCTGTACGCGCAGAAAAGCCTTTTCGCCCAGTGCGGCCGCAGCCGCTTTGGAGCCATGCGTCAGACGGAGGATTTTGAGGTTGATATCGGTCAATGCCCGTTCGTAGTCCGCTGGGGAGATCAGGGCAAGGATCTTTTCTCGATCGATCCGGGTGAGGGTGCTGCGCAGCCCCATGACGTATTCCACGGCGGTCCGGTCTTTTTTCCGTTCCAACTCCTCCAAAAGCGCAGCCAAGGCCTGCTTGGTTTGGCCACGCGTGATGAGTTGTTGGATGTGGGTTCTCATAGGTTCTAACTAGTTGGGTTTAACGATGTTACAACATCACAAAAACCAGCCAGCGTTCCCCGTTTCCCATTTGCCCTTCCAAAAATCGACGAAAGACCGCTTGGGATTCGACAAAATTTTACCGCGCCCCCTTACGGATTGGATGGTACGACCGCTGGGGGCCAAAAGCAAAACGTGTACCCCACACCACCAGAATTTGGTATGCGAGTACACGCGGTAGTAAAAGAGGTGGCCGCTCCATATCAGCAGCGGCCCCGTCTTGAAAACCAATGGATCAGTTACATTCGCCGATGTCCACCAGAAAGTCGACGACTTGCCCTTCGGCGATGTCATCACAGGGAGAAACGATAGTATTATTGAGGCTGATCATCATTCGAGCTTGGAGATTGCAAGCCGGGTCTTGTGGACTGATCAGGGGGCTGTAGTTGTACTCGCAAAGGTTGATGTTGTACGTCGCAAAGTCGACCACCAGTTCATCATTGTCAAAATCGGTATCTCCGTCAAAATCGATCCACATTTTAACGTGGGTTGGCTGGAGTGTACCGTTGGGTATAAACTGGTAGCAAAACCCAACGTTGAACACGAAATCGAGTGGTAGCTCGAGAGGGGGATTCGTAATATTCACGTAACCCAGTGCCCCGATTTGGTACAGGCCATTTAAACCGAAGCCGATGAAGTCGAAATAAGCCGACTCATTATCGTCCCCCTCCGCCTCACAATAGCCACATTCCGTTTCAAAGGTCAGTTCTACCGGGGGGCAGGCCTGATCGTTGGCCACGTGGCTGACCAGTACGGTATAGCTGGTACAGGGCTCTAGGTTTTGCAACTGGAGGGAACTGCTGGCGGGAAAGTACTGGACCCCTTCGTTGGTCGTATTGTTTTTGAGGTAGACCATAAAATCGCCGCAGAGAGGCGTCTCGTGTCCAAACTGGACGGTTGCCTCGTAGCGTTTTACCTGGAGAAGCTGTAAAAAGTCGACCGATTGGCAGGGTCTTTCGCAGGGGACTTCGCAGGATTCACATTCGGTTTGAAAGCTGATGGTGACAGGTACACTGGAACAAAAAGCGGCGATGTGCGAAATGTCGAGTGTATACTCCGTACAGGGTTCCAAGCCCGCTAAAATGAGGTGATCACCGATGGCATTGTAGGTGATCACGGCGTCCGAATGCTGATCGCGGAGGAGTAGCGAGAAGCTGCCACAGTCTTCGCGGGGGAAGACCCAATTGATGGTGGCCGAGCAACTGGTGAGATTGGTGACGAAGACGCTACTCGGTGGGGTACAGGCTTCCTCACAGGGGAAAAAGTCCTCTTCTAGGGCGAGGATAGGCGCCCGGTGATCGGAAGGAGTAGTGGGTTGGAGCTCCTGCTCCTTGCCACAGGAGGCGAGTAGGAGTACGAGTGATAAAAATAGGGTGGATGGTTTGAAAAGTGCTTTCCACATATCAAGTGATTTTTGGTGAATAATAATGGAATGGTAGTGCGGGAACAACGGAGTTGGGTGGGGCATCGGCGATGCCTAAAAACCTGAATTCGGCTTCAAGGTAGGGGGAAAAAAGTGGTGAAAGGGCGCCGTTTTGTGAGCCAGGGATAGGTCGTGTGAATGCCACGGCTGGCTTTGTCAAGCGATCTTGGTGTGAAGTTGGG
>CALCCH010000105.1 GCA_937899855.1 uncultured Saprospirales bacterium
CAACTCCCAACCAATGTGATATTAATCCCGAGACTCCAGCACCTGCTTGAGCTCCTGTATGTTTCGCGTGATCACCGCCCGGACGTTTCCGAGGTGGTCGCTCAATTCGTACTCGTAGCCAAAGCCCGTGCCACTGTAGCGCGCAATCCCCAAGCGACCCCCACCGTAAATGGGGAGCTCTTTGAGTCCTAAGCCACTGCCATTCCCACTCCCACCGGCGCCCTGCCCACCCGGACTACTGCTCACCTAGACCTCATAAATGGCCAGTAGCTGGCCTCCCGCAGCACGAGCGTAATAGGTCGCCAACACTTCTCCCGGATTAGCCGTCGCCACTTCCTTACCGATCCGTTGACCGGTAGCATCGTAAAGATACGTGACTTTTAAGTCATTTGTACTGCGCTCGTATACTTTTTTCACCCTACCATATACGTCGTATTCGATGCGCAAATCCTCCTGAATATCTTCGGTCAATTGACCCCGCACATCGTAGGTGTAGTTGTTGGGAGCCTGGTCAATCAGAGCGTCGACGCCCGGGAAATCGGCCCAAGCATCGGCGATGTGCGTTAGGCGGTTTTTACCCCCCGTCTTATCGTAACGGTAGCGGAGTTTGTCCAACCGCCCATTGGCCGGGCCCCGGCGGACCAAGGACTGCTTAAAGTTACCGTTCAGATCGTAGCCGCCAATATTGACAAAGTAATCCGCCAGAGGGCTGTAAGCCCCCGTATAGCCATTGCTACTGGTCGCCAATACCCGACCAAAACGGGCGGTCAGCAATTCGTTGCGGTGATTGTAGGTGTAGGCGTAGGCAAAGCTGCCGCTGTAGTCGGCCGTCCCCACATCCGCTCGGCTCTTCCAACGCTGGGCCGCCAGATGACCACTGTGGTTTTCCTGGGCATTGAGGCTGGAGTATAGGTTTTCCGTTCGACCCGCCGTTGTACCATTGGCCGCTTCGTAGTCACCGGTGTAATAGTCCAGGGCCAGGCTAAAGGTATGGTTGCCCCCCAGGCTGGTACTCGGCTCGCTGATGTCCCGGGGATTGATGGCCTTGAGTTGTCCTTGAAGGGTGTAGGCAAACTGCTGCTGCTCCAAGCCATCGGCCAGATCAAGCCGATCCAAGGCACCGCTAATGGTATAGTGGTACTGGGCTTGTAGATCGGCTGGGATGCTGACTTGGGTATTGTGTTTGGTGGCTACGCTGGTCAACTGGCCATTACCGTCGTAGCCGTAATAGTGGTGGAATTCATCGGCGCCACCCCCCGCTTCGTAGGCCACCTCGGTGATGTTGCCCAATAGGTCGTACTGGTAGTCGGTGTACTTCGTACCGTTGCCTTCGATACGGTGGGCCACCCAATCGAGCCGCCCCTCCTCATCGTAGCTGTACCAAATTTTACTGTCTGCATTGTACGTGTGCGATAAGCGCCCCCGGACAAAACGCTGCGTTCGATCGCTACCCGTCACCGGGCGGTCGTAGACGGTATGGGTACTTTGGCTCGTAGCGCTACTGGGGTAGCTGGCATCGGCGATCAACAGGGGATCGGACAGGCTAGCGGGCAGGCTACTGCATTCTCCAGATTCGATGGCGCGGGCCAGGGCGTCGTATTTGGTGTAGGAAAAACGACCCGCCGCCAGTTGAATCGCATTCTGCGAAAAACGCAATTGGCCGTCCCGGCGGTAGTGGTATTCGGTACGGCCCGCATCGGGCGTTTCTTCCCACAGCAACTCCCCCGCCGAATTGTAGCGGTAGAGCGAATAGGCATAATGCGAGACGCTGGGGTTGGTGGTGTGACGCACGTCATTGGGGGCCACCGTAGCAATCATTTGTCCCTTGGTATTGTAAATGTTGAGGCTAAAATTGTGGTAGTTGAGCTGATAGTTCAGAGTCATGGCTACCGCGTTGGCATTATTGATGATCCGATAAAAACCCGGGGGCAGCGATTGACTGCTGGCATTACCATTCTGAGCGGGTAGGCTGGGATAAATTTGTAAATCCGTACTCAAATCGACAATGCGGTAAATGAGCAACCCGGTTCCCAAAAGCTGAATACTGCTTCCCTCGTCAGTTACGTGGATGTCTCGGTAGGACTGAGCGGGGATACCAATACTTAGTGCCTGCTGGTGGAGGTTGAGGCCATCCACCTTTCCACTCAAGGCCCGCGCCACTTCCCGTCCGTCGCTATCCATAAAAGCGACCGCCGTCTTGCCATCCGGGTCCACGCTGACCTGTTTGACGTAGCGCGAGTCCGTAGACCCCGTACACTGACTGCTGATCCGTCCCCCCACATCGTAGCCGCTACCGCTCAGTAGACACATGGGCTGCCGACCCCGAAATAAATAATCCATCTCCTGATGGGCCTCCATTTGATAGCTCACCACTTCGTGACCATTTCCCATTCGGAAGGCATCGCCCGCTCCCGCCGAGCGCCGGGCGGCCCCGGTCAGGCTACTGTATTCCGTCCGGGCGTAGGGATAATCCGTAATTGCCTGCCAAGGTGCTTCCACATTATTGGTGCTGTACCACCAGCCCAGGGTATTGACCTGCGGGCCCACTGGGTCTGGATTATTCAGTTTGCTGGGTCCCGTAAAGTTATTATCACCGTAGGGATTGCCCTGTTCATCCTGAATAAAGTCCGGGTGGTATTGAATAAATTCTTTACCCGTTGGGGCCGCTAGACTTTGTAGGACCAAGCGGTTCTCCGCGTCGTAACGCGATTCACTGGCCCATACTTTGCGGTGCAAATAATCCTTATCCTGCGTTTGTACAGAACGCCCCAAATCATCAAAGTAGGAACGACTTTCCTGCGTGACGTGACAAGTATTTTCTCCCTGACCGTTGTACAGCTTGACGTAGGTATAGTTGCGGCCATCATCCACATCGGCGGTGGGATAGTAAGCGCTTTGGTCCCGGGTGTAAAGTGGGGTGGTGTACAAAAAATAATCCGGGCAACCACCACCGGCGCGTTCGAAGGAAAGGCGAAGCTTAGTCTCATCAATACCCCCGGCTTTCTTAATGCTCGGATGAAAATCCCAGTTGGCGTCAAATTGATACGTGAGCTTTAAACTGGCCGCATAAAAAGTGATATTGGCGCCCCGTCTTTCGATTCGGATATCATCGCCACTCTTTAGAAAAATATCGTTGTAGCTCACGGCATTGCCGTTGATAAAAAAGGTCAGGCGATTGTCCGCGTGTTTGTACAAGGCTCGCGCCAGCGCATTGCTCGGCAGGGGATTTTTTCCCCGGTAAAAACCAAGATCCACCCGGCTCTCCCCAGCGTAGGGATATTCTACGAAACCATCTTGTCCACGCTCCAGTACCTGAGCCGCAACGTAATGCTTGCCACTGGTGATCGTATTGACCAAATCCCAGTCGGCGGAATAAAAGGCCAGATCGGCCACAAAGAGTGCCAGCTGGTCCTTTTGGCTGGCCACGCTGTAATTGAGGAAAGGATACAGGGGCAGATTGAGGGCAAACGTTTGGGGGCTAAACAGCAGTACCTCGTTGACCAATAAGTGTAAGTGGCCCGACTCCGTCCGATCGAGGGCAATGATGTCGCCTACTTGTACGGCCGCGGGTAAAACCCCGATGATGTTTTCACCGGCCCGTAAGGTGAGGTCACCATTGTTGGCGATGGAGACGGAGTACTCCGGCACATCGGGCGTTGGCGTAGTGGCCAACCAGTAGCCAAAACTGGCCGCAGTACCGAGATAGCTAAACTCCAAGTGACTGGCTTGTCCCGCCAGGATGGTCTCGTTGGCCAGATAGCCAGTGCCCCAGGTCAGGGGGACCTGTTGGTAGGTGGGATCGGTGGTTGGTGCCGATGCTAGCCGCGAGCTGCTAAAAAGCAGCAGTGCTAGGATGGAAAAAAGACGTACGAAATTACCCGTTTTCATTCCGAATATTTTTTAGTCGCCTCCCGGGAAGCGATGAATAATAAGGATGGATCCAGCGATCATCTTGAGTTGCCCTCCTGCCCAATCGGTCCGCTCATGGGGACGAGCTCCCGGAGGAGGCCTAATGGGTCGTTGGAATAAAATACTGAGCCTCGGACAACTGCCCGGTTTCCGACTCCAATACCGCTTCGACGTAAATACTGGGGTAGCCTTGTACCTGTCCCATATCCACAAACAGGGTCCGTCCGCTTACAATGAGCTCGGGAGCGTTTCCGATCGTAAAGCTTTGCGCGCCGTAGTCCACCCCTCCCGGGCTACTTCCCATTTTGAGGTGTACTTTGGCCAGTCCCGTAGTCCGAAATAAATTGATCACGACCTTGGTGTTGAACAGGACATCGTCCAGGCTCCGGTCCGTATCTTCCGAAATGGCCGCAATGATACCCGGTGGATTCTCGGGGGCGACCTCCATCACCAAACTGACCTTTTGGGCGGGCAGAAAATTACTTTGTGCGGCCACCGGCCCGGATAAGGATAGCGTGATGACCATCACTAAAATGAAGCTTATTGATTTCATGAGTTGGTATTTTACAGTCACTTATTTGTGGTTAAAAATTGGGAAAATCCGATTGGGAATAAGGCCCTAAAACTCCCGAGCGTAATCAATCCCGTGCTCCGATACCAAGCGACGACCGGTGGGATTTTCGGTCGTTTCTCGATACACCGCTCGCAGACGTCCCGCCGCATCGTACTGGTATTCGGTGTAGCGGTTGTCCGCATCAAGCACGAAGCGCAGCGCGTCGGTATCGGGATCGTATACGTAGGAGGTCATACTGGCACTCAGGGGCGCCAGTCGGAAATCGTCAAAATAAGCCGGGGTGGTGGTAGACTCATTAAGGGTCGTGACGATCAGGTAGGCGTCGCTCGGTAAGGTATTGGGAATGTTGATGTCCAGATCGAGTAAAACCCAGTCGCCCGCCCGTACGCTGTAATTGTCCGCCGCCACGTTGCTCCCGCCAAAACCGGTTAGGTCATTGCCATTGACATCTCTAAAGTAGTAGTTCATTTTGGCCTTGGCCAGATCGCCATTATCGCGTACCCAAACTTGAGCGCGGTAGGCTCCGTCAGTTTGAATACCACTGGGTCCCAATTGGGCCAGCACTTGAAAACCATATTGGGTATTCCCACTTTGGGATGGACCAAGCTTAACCGAATATTCTCCCGTATGAGCATAATCGGCACTTTGGACTCCGGTTCGGTTTTGTACCTCCCCACCAAACCAATTGGTTCCCACAATTAAGTCCTCCGCCCCGGAGTAGTACAGCTCGGCGTAGCGCGCGGGACTGGCCGTGGCAAGGGGTAGGCTTTGGTCGTAGCCCATCTTGGTGGCCGCGTAATTGCCATTGATGTCCTTTGCTTCCAGGGGTTTGGAATAGCGATCGTAGCGCGTAATCTCGGAGCCCCGCTGCCAGTTGCTGGTTTGGCTACCCAACCAATTAAAGTTGTCCCGCGTGGCGTAGGTGCCATCGGGATCGCCGATGGCGCGGTAGTAGTAGGTTTCGTGTTTGCGGTAGATGCCATTGTCCTGGAGGACGTCGATATAGCGTTCCAAATTGGGCTGGGGTTCATCCAGAATTCGGTAGTGGGTCCGCTTGGTCCAGGTCGCCGCGCTGGCGTCGACAAAGCCAATTTCGTTACCGTCCCAATCATCGATCTTCACCGTTTCGGAAAAGGTCTGTTGTTCCAGCATGTGGCGATTATTGGGGTCGTGTACCTTGAGGCCCATCTCGGGGTACTGGTGGTAAGCCGCGATGGATTTGGTGCGAAACTTTTCGCCGTGGAGGTTCTCCGATTCGACCACGGTGGGAAGGCCCGTGTAAAAATCATAAGCTACATTCTTGGTAATGGCAATGCGTTCGGCCTCGGTGGTGGTGGTACTGACTAAGAAGTGCGGATACTCTTCCAGTTCTGTCTTTTGGCCATAAAGGTGATTGGTTCCTTGTGCATCAAAAGTAAGTTTCCAAGCTTCGGTGAATACCTGATCGACTCGGCCCTGTTCCGCATGCGCCACGGGATCCGTACTGTAGGTCATTTCCGTTTGGGAGATGATGCGGTCATCCCCATCCAACACTTCCGTCCTCAATAGGCTCCCCACCCCACCCGTTTTATTCTTGATTTTTACGTTGGCTAGGTCAGCGGCCCCATTGGGTCCATAGCCTTGTAGCTGAATATCAATCATGGAGGCATCAAAGGGCTGGAAGTGATAGCGTTTTGCGCCGGGTAGCAATTGACCATCCGCTTCTTCCATCACTTTAACCGTTCCGTGTAGTACCCCCGGACCCGGTGCCAGATGGCTTTTAGCAAATAGATAGTCATAGGTTTTTTGGTACTCATCGTAGTAGGCACGCCAAGAATTGATACTGGTGGCAATGGGAGCCCAAGGGCGACGATGGCTACTCGGTAGATAAGAGGATTTACCATTGGAGTAAGCATAGACCGTAGCTCGCTCAGAAGTATTTCCCCGAACTTTTATTTTCCTTACCCGGATACCATCTCCCAGACAAGCCATTGGATGGGCCAAATCCTGGAGGCGATAGCTGACAAATCCCCGATTGGCATCCCAGCGATGAGCGGGGCCCCGAATGAGTAATCGACCGGAAGCGCTACTGGTTGCGGGCTCTATTCCCATGATCTGGTGGGAAGAAGTAGCCACCGTTAAATCTTGGAGTTTCGTGGTCAGGTCGATCATATCCCCCACGCTAAACAAAAAACTAGGGTCGTCCAGATCGGGAAAAGAAACCTTGGTAGTGGCGGCTCCCGGAGCGGGATTTTCGATGCGCACCAAGTTACACTGGAGCACTTCCTTTTTACCGTCAAAGCCCAGTCCCGTAAAATTACGTGGCTCGTATTCGACCTCGATAAAGCCTCCCAGACTGGTTTCGATGGATTGCAAGGACCACGCATCAATGGATTGACAAGATTGATCCGAAGGAAAACGCAGTACGTCACCAAGGGGGTAATCACTGGCTTCGGTAAAATCGTTTTTGTAATACCCCCAGAGGTCTACCTTGTTGCGATTAAACGGTGGATTCTTGGTGATGACCAGGTTCGCACCAGTAAAGCCATGACTGGGAACATTGCCTCCCAGTATTTCGTAGTCGAAGCCCCAAGCTCCGGCCTGACTATCGTAGCGATATTGGGTCAGTAGCAGGTAATAATCCTTTCCCGTCGGGAGGTCCGTACATTTCACCATCCGGTCCTCCCAATTTGCATCAGCACCCGTAATTTCGATAAAGGGATCACCACCGCTGGCACTCAGTTGAAGGTCAAAATCATAAGGGAGTGAAGACGCCTGATCGTATTCAAAATTAATGGAGGGTAAAATACTCGTATCGTTACGACCAAAGAACTTTACCGACCGGAGCGTCAACTTACCCGATCGCTCGCTGGGGATTTGGGGACTGGACGTGTACACGCCGGTATTCACATAGCTGTTGGGGGTTTCGGGAGACAAAGAATAATCCGTGCTTAACTTGATCGTCCTCAATGCTTTTTGTCGAAGTGAGGTACCAATGTCATTTTGATCGATCACATTTGCCTCGTGGTGATAAGTCCAGCGAAACACATCATTGGGTGGAAGGTCACAACGAGAATAATTGATGCAAGCCGTACAAGCCCCGTCGTAATAGTCACAGATGGTTGGCAGCTCCGGGGCACAGTGATCGTGGGCCAGGGTCCCGTTAAAATTGAAAGACTGGGAATACGAGGAGTGGCCATTGTCTTTTAGGTCGGCGATGGAATTCGCTTCGCTCCGTAAATCCGCATTGCGGAAAAGCAATATCTCGTTCAGCTTCAGCACGCTAGTGGGTGCCACTGGTCCAATTTCCCAGGATTTACTACAGGGCTCAACGTACTCGTAAGGGGTGGGTGGGCCAAATTCACAAACGGCCTCACAGTGAGGGTGGATGGTGACATTACCCGTCCCGAAACCACCGGCCCGGCCAGAAACGCCTTTACCATCTTGACGGATGTCTTTGACGAAAAGACCAGTGTGAGTCCGAGTGCGAATGGCATCCAGATAGTACAATTCCTTCTTTCCGTAGGAGTAGGTTTGGGCCCGAGAATTGATATCGTGAAACACCCCTTCGCTGGGGGTACGCCATTGGAAATTACCCGTCCAACGACCGTAATCAAAAGCCACCCAGTACCCCCAGTCTTCTTCCCCCAATTGTCCGTCCGAAATACCGTCAGCTCCCCGATCAACAAAATCGGGTCCCGTAATTGCCGTCAGCAGCCAAGTGTAAGCGTACGGGTGAAAGTTTTCCTGTCGGTTGTATACCGTTCCATTGTTCTGGTTGTCCGCACTGAGAATGGTCGAAGAATGGTACTCATCATAGGTGTATGCGGGCAGCGCGTAATGATAGGTAACCCCCTCCCCGTTGGTAATGGAGTAGGCGCCGATTTGAGCTTTAATATCCAAGCCGGGCGTATTCCAATTGTCAAATTCCATACGATCCGCCGGAAGCATTCCTGGATAATCCATCAAGCCCTTTCCTCGGGCCGTCCCATCCACAATTTCTTGATTGGTATACCAAGCCACGTGCTGTGAACCCGCCAAAAAATTAGTAGAACCGTTGTAGCCAGCGGGTGGAGTAGAGAAGGTACTACTTCCCGGCAGAAAAGCACCATTGCCTCCGTCACAAGCAATGTTTGGATCGTAGGTCAGGTCATTTACGGAGGCCGTGATGGCGTTGGAAAAATCGTTGACAAAGCGAAACTGTACCTTATCGGAGCTGTAGTTCAAATCGTTTAACTTTTGATAGCTCATGGCGTAGCTCGAATTATTACCCGTACTGAGGGATTTGCTTTTACCAATCAAGGGTACTTGAGTGTAGTAAAAATAGGGCTTGATATTGCCGGATATGCCTTGACCAGCTACTTGGTAAACGTCGGTGGCGGCAAAACTTCCACCTAGTGATCGGGAGGGATCACGCCCCAGATAGCTGGGCAAACTGATTTTATCAAAAGCGCGAGTGGTATTCGCCAATTCTTCACAATTCGAAGCCGTAAAAAAGTCATCAAATTTTGAGGCGTGGAGGGTGCCGCTTATGTTGACCCAATCGCGCTCAAATAGCCAGTAGCGAAGGTAGCGGTAGGAAAAGTCAATCACCCCCAAAGATATTTGAATACCCCGCTGGCTAGAGGAGATATTGCCAAGCCGATTGTTGGCCGTAGATGACCCCAAGCCACTCACCGAAACGCTCCCCCCCAATTGTCTGGACCTCAGACTATAGCCAAGACTTGAACTCCATTTTACACCCGCCCCAGCTCCCGAGGCGTAGGTCATCTGATAAGAAGCCGTGAGTGGGCCCGTGCCGATACTAGAAGTAGCGTGGATAGTGGCCCCACCGTGTGTGGATACCATACCCACAAGGCTATGGCTATGTCTGATAGTAGAACCAAGATAGAAGGCAGTAACTCCGACACTGGTACCTACTACACCACTGGTACTGGCGTAAAGCCCCCCGCTCAAGCCGACTCGCCCTTTCCCCACTCCGACCCGTAAGCCGTAAGTGATGCTCATTGACAACTCTCCATTAAATCCCTTGTAGGTGTCATTGGACCAACTATAAGCCAGGTTAAAGTTAGCCCCCGCTGGTGCACCGATTCCAATTCCGACCGAATAGGATTCACTGGTCCCACCAGACCAGTAATCCTCCACGTGACGTCTCACCTCGAACTGGTCGTCGGGATAACCATTGACCGCTCGATTGATCGCCCCCGGACTCAAGCTCCAACCCAGCCCCACCCAGGAAGCATCTTCCAATGGCTTGATACCCGCGTGGTAAGACAAGGCCAGGTGATAGCCACCCTCCGGCGCGGGCACCTCAATCAGTCGGATAGAATTAGTAAAATCTCCCGTTTGCAAATTGACCATATCGGTAGTATCCACCGGCTCAAAGCTAGTGGCTTCGGGAGTAGTGGGGCCAGAGGTAAGGGCCCAGCCGATGGTGGGACAAATGATACTCTGTACAAAGGTGAGTAGCAAGCCAAGGGCCACGACCCGTTGCTTACGAGGGTGCTTGAGGAGCATATCGTTGAGTTGAATATAGAACGCCAGAAAGCCAGGCTTTGCAGCCCATACTTTTTGGTCCCAAGGGAGCGCACTCCCGTTGGTAAGATTAATAAATTAACGGCCCAGCTTTGCTAGTCAGTGATGGTAAGCACGTAGCCGTACCCATCTGCCAGATGACGAACTACTGGGCAGCATTATTGATAAACGTGATGACAATTGGGGCTTAACTGGAATCGGTATGATGTCTAGCCATAGCTTAATGAAACTTTAGTTTTATTATATTTTTTGACTACCAAGGTGGACAATAAAGCTTCCCGTAGATTGATTTTTAGTGATGACACCTGAGTGAACGGTGCTTTTCTACATCCTGTTGGCAACAATTCAAATTTAAGGTGCGATTTTTACAAATCCAAATGGCTACCCAAAAAAATTTCTTTGCTCCCCTTGATACCAATCTGGTCTGCCCCTACATTTGTAGAAGCCATCTCAAAAATATGCTTCGGGCTGCGGAAGGGTCATTTTCGCCCCTACTTCGTTGCCAACAAAAACATTTTGAGATGGCTTCTAGCCAAAATAAGCAGCCATGAAACGTAGCGTGTCACTCCTCATTGGTCTAATGGTATTGGTCAGCGGTACCCTCGGTCAAAATCTCGTTCCCAACCCCAGCTTTGAAAACAACAATGGCATTCCCGATTCGGAAAATCAATTCGACCTCGTCGACGACTGGTTTAACCCCACGGAGCGCACTCCGGATTATTTTCATCTCCAAAGTCCGGGGCGGGGCATTTATTCGGCCAACCCACTCGACAGCGGTTGGGGAGCACAAGCGCCCCGCAGCGGCGAAGCTTATATCGTACTGCACTATTACGTTCCCGACCCACCCACTCAATTTGAATTCGTCAGTGTGGTTCTCACCGATACTTTGGTTCCCCTCAGGGAATACCGGGTAAGGGTTTACGCTTCCCTGGCGGAGACTTCCAGTGGCAGTTGCGATGACCATGGCTTTCTTTTTTCGGAAGGCCCCATCTACCTGACCAGTGCCGAAATGGCGCAACTCGAACCCACCTTCACCAACCCTCCCTTCGTCGATGATCGGGACGCTTGGACGCCCATTGAATTTACCTGGATTGCCGATCGTCCCCACACGGTCCTGACCATCGGTAATTTTTCTTACGGTACCGGGTCCCTACGCCTCAATCCGGGTGGGGCCCGACAAGTCACTTACTTTTTGGATGACGTCTCGGTCGAGGCAACTGGAAAATTTATCGGTTTTGAACCAGAGATTTCCTATTCCTGCGATCAAGCCAGCGTACGACTGCAATCCTACAACGTCAAAAGCGCACGCGAGTGGGATTGGACGGTAAATGATGACCTACCACTCACGGGGCCCGCTCCCGAATTGACCCTTACGGAGGAGGGAATATACGAGGTGACCCTTCGAACGGTGGAATTGGGTCAGGAGTACCTCATCACGCAGTCCTTTGAAGTTCGTTTCCCCGAGAAGCCCACCGCCCAATTCAGCTTGGACGAAAGCCTACCCGTTGATACCCGCAGCCTCCTTCCGATTGTCAACGAGTCCTCCCCGGGAACGCATTTCTTTTGGGATTGGGGAAATGGCGAAGCTTCCGAAGGAGAACAACCCCAGTACCGCTACCCTAACCCCGGCTACTACACGGTGACCTTGGCAATGGAAGACGAGTGGGGCTGCCGCGATGCTTTCAGCCAGGAAATCTTTGTCGCCTGTAGCGAACGCTTACTCGCCAATGCCTTTACGCCCAACGGAGATGGCCAAAACGACGTATTTCCTTTCGACGGCCTCCGTGCATGTGAGGAGGTACTGATCCAAATCTACAACCGCTCTGGTCAGTTGATCTACGAAAGCCAGGACCCCAGCCGCCCCTGGTCCGGTGAAGACTATCCGACCGACACTTACTACTTTATGGTCCGCTACCGCGACGGTCAGGAGCAAGGCTACCTCTACCTCCAGCGATAGCATCTCTCCCCATTTTTCCCTACCTTTATCACTCAAAACTACCGCAAAGTCATGAAACTAATCCCCCTCCTGTCGCTCCTCGTCCTCGGCCTCTGGCAGCCCCCCCTCCAGGGGCAATCCCTCAAGGAACTGACCAATATCACCACCAACTCCATCGTCGTCCGCCAATCGGGCCAGCTGACCAAAGCCCACATCCTGCTCGACGATCCCAAGGTAAAGGTCCACAACAATCGGCGCTATTTCTACTACACCCAAGGGCGCATCCAACAGGTCCAAGGCGGCTACCACGGGCACCTCCTCCACGGCGAGTACTGCGACTTTCAGGCCGACAGCCGTCTCCAAACCCAGGGCTGGTTCAAGAATGGTTTGAAACACGGCCTGTGGAAGGAATGGAATGTGGCCGGCGATCTGATTCAGGAAACGAACTGGCGCAAGGGAAAGGTCAACGGTTCGTTTACCCGCTTTGAAGCGCGCAAACAGGAAGTGGTCCGGGGCAAAAACAAAGATGGAAAGCTACACGGCCGGGTCAAGACCTAATCCGACGGTGCGCTGACTACCATCCGCCGCTACCACCTCGGCGAGTTGACATCAGCCATTGCTCCTACCCCACTGTGGCAGCGCGCCCGGAATCTCTTCACAAAGGATCCCAGCAAGGTAAAAAGCAAAAAGGCCAAGGGGCCGAAAGAAAAGAAGGCGAAAAAGACCAAGGGTAAAAAAGGGCCATCGACCGAGGAGCAGGGTGGCGCGGAAGGCGCGGAGGAAAAGCAATAAGCAAGGAACGAGCCCTCATCAGCCTGCGTATTTCCCGATCGGCCCACTCACTTTTTGACGAAACCGCTACTTTTTTCAAAATTTTTTCTCGCTGATTATCAATGAATTAGGACTAATTTTTGGCCCCTCGGTCGAAAACGTTTATGGAATTTCTTCCTGGAAAGCGTCTATGTAGGGTCTTTTCCTAATTCTAGACCATGGAGAGGATGTTTGTTTTTTCCACGACCAGGATTAGGAACCTGGGTCTGGGTAGCAGCCTAGTGCGTCGCACCAAGGCCGCGAAGGGGTACTGTTTTGTCAGCACCTTGAGGGCGGGTCCCGCCCACTGGGCGAAATTCTATCTCCCCCCCAAATAAG
>CALCCH010000106.1 GCA_937899855.1 uncultured Saprospirales bacterium
AGCGCGCACGCGAACAATTGGTCGGCCGCTTGTTGGCGCACAAACAGCTCCAAGTCGTGGTCGAACAAGTTTTCGTTCACGCCGCCCAACAGAAAATCTGGATCCGTTTGCTGACCTCGGGTTCCTACCGCGGAGAAGTTCGTATCGGACTGCGTGCCTACTTCGATCCCCAGGCCTACGCCATCCACTTTCCCGAACCCAGCTTGGAGCTACACACCAAAAACCTCTTTCAAAAAGGCGCTGCCCTCCTGTTCAAAGGCATGTTGCAGCACCCACTCGAAAAGGCCCTCGATGTTGACCTCCGCGAACGCCTGGAATACTTGACCCAACTGGCCAACCAGCAACTGGATCCGCTCGCACCCCTGCCCGGTGTCCAACTCCGGGGTACGATCGCCACCTTCCAACTGCTGGAATTTCACTACGACGAACGGGGCCTACATCTCGCTCTGAGCGCTACCGGCCAACTGGCCCTCACCCTCGGCAATAGCTCGCCAGTGGCTGACGATGGTCCAACCTAAAAAGCCTAAAAAGCCTAAAAAGATACCGTCCAAAGAAAACGACTAAGCGTAAATACTGGTGTAGACCTCCTCCAGGTCAAAGCCCTCGGCTTCTTGGTGAATGAGGTAAATACACCCGTCAATGTCCTGGCCGCGGATTTTGGCGTACTGCATCTGAAATTCGGGATCGATGTCGAAGAAAAGTTGCATGATGTCTTGCGGGAAGTGAGAATCCCGGTGTTTGCCGAGTACAAAGGCGATGTACTGGGTTTGGATACTGGTGGCACTGATGCAAAAGCTGCCCGGGCGGTGGAGCTTTTCGAAGGGGTTCTTATCGTTGATACACTCCGGGTGTCGACTGATGATCGAACCCAGCTCGTTGAAGATGTCGACAAAGGGCTTAGGTGGGGGATTAAACATGGCCTCCTGGACCTGTGCGTAGGTAATCATGCGATTGAGATTGCTTTCTGCAAACACTGCTTGCAATCATTGCGCCAATTGCCCCCGAGCTGGCCAAAAGTGAGGTGGCTTTCCACCGGAGGCTTGGATGTTTTGGTGGACGATTACCTGGAAACCTTGAAGGAGGGGAAGAGGTCCCTCCCGCTGTGGAAGGGCGTACGCAGCGGGCGGCGGGCCTATTTTTTACGCAGGTGCAGTTGTTTTTCGACCCCGCGATCGTTCATCAAAAAGGTCAGCGAATCGGGGGTGAGTTGGGTGATTTTAACGGCCTTTTCAATGGCTTCTTCGGCGGTGGTGTCAGTGGTGTAGAGTAGGGGACCAACGGTGTAGTAGCGGCCGGACTCGCTGAGCCGGAGGGTACTCTGAAAGTGGTAACGCTCGTTGGGAAGGAATTCGAAATACACCCCTTCGAGATCGACCTCCACCGGCTCCCCACTTTCGACCAACTCGACGGCCTGCCACTGCCCGAGCAGTAATTTTTCATTGGTACCATCCTCGCAGGCCAAAAAACCAAGTGCGAGGAGCAGCAATGGGAAGGGGATACGATGGAACTTCAACACGGGGTAATTTAGAAAAAGCTTTGTTGTAATACGTAAAAACCTGCTCCCGCCAGAAAGCCAATCATGGCCAGCCAGGAGACGTTCTTGAGGTACCAAATAAAGTCGATGCGCTCCATACCCATGGCGGCAACCCCCGCTGCCGAGCCGATGATGAGCATGCTGCCCCCCGTTCCGGCCGAATAAGCGATGAAGTGCCACAGGGCCGAATCCTCGGGATAGAGATCCATGGGGTACATCCCCATCGAGGCGGCGACCAGCGGAACATTATCGATGATGGCCGAGAGGTAACCCAAAACCAGGATGACGACGTTTTGGTTGGGAATGGCGTTTTGAAGCATTTCGGCCAAACTCATCAGTAGGCCCACTTTGTG
>CALCCH010000107.1 GCA_937899855.1 uncultured Saprospirales bacterium
CCGCACCCCGCGGCCCGTAGGCCAAATCCGAGGGAATGAGGAATTTGCCCTTGCCACCTTTTTTCAACAGCTTAATCGCTTCCTGCCAGCCGCGAATCACGCCGCCCAGGGTAAATTGAAAGGGTTCGCCCCGATCGACCGAAGAATCGAAAACGGTGCCGTCGGTAAGTTGCCCGTGATAGTGAGCCGTAATCTGTGAATTTTGATCGGGTTGGGCCTCCCCCGTTCCCGCGTTCTCGATCACGTACAGGATGCCCGACTCCGTCGACTGAACGTCGAGCTGATTGTCGATGGCGTATTGCAGCAATTGGTTTTTGTCCTTGCCCGCTTGATCCACGGGAGAGGCTACCATTTGCGCTTCCAGTTTGCTCTTCAGCGTGGGCTCGCAGGCCGTAAAGCAAATCGCGAGGCTGAGTAGCGCCAAAATTGATCTCATGTTATTGTAATTTTTGGTTTGATTATGCAAAATATGGATGCGGTCAAAAGTCAATGAGCTCGACCTCAAAGACGAGCACGGAGAAAGGAGGAATTTTTCCCGCCCGACGACCGCCGTAGGCCAAGTGGCTGGGAATAATCAGTTTGCCCTTTCCCCCCTTCTTCAGGTAGGGAATGCCCTCCTGCCAACCAGGAATCACCTGACCCAGCGAAAAGGAAATCGGCTCCCCCCGCTCGACCGACGAATCGAAGACCGTTCCGTCGAGCAAGGTACCGTGGTAATGGACCGTCACCTTGTCCTGCACTGTGGGATGCGCTCCCGTTCCCTCCTCGTCGATGACGTAGTACAGGCCCGAGGCGGTCGACTGGGCTTGCATTTGGTTTTGTTGCAGGTAGGCCTCAATGAGCCCTTGATCCTTGGTCCGCTGTCGGGCTTCCTCTTCGAGGGGATCGACAAAGTCGAGCAGTTCGACCTCAAACATCAGGACGGCATTGGGCGGAATTTTCCCACCCGCACCCCGCGGCCCGTAGGCCAAATCCGAGGGAATGAGGAATTTGCCCTTGCCCCCCTTTTGCAACAAGGGAACCGCCAATTGCCAGCCCTTGATGACGCCCCCCAGGGGAAAAGCCAGGGGCTTTCCCCGCTCGATCGACGAGTCAAAGACCGTTCCGTCGAGCAGACTACCGGTGTAGTGTACTTTTACCTTGTCGCTCCCCTTGGGATGCCCACCGGTACCCGCTTGTTCGATGATGTAGTGCAGGCCCTCGGGCGTCGACTGAGCACGGAGGCCATTCTCCGTTAAATATTTTACGATCAGCTGCTGGTCTTTTTGTTTTTGTCGCTCGACCTTTTCCTCGGGACCGTAAAAGTCGATCAACTCGATGTCAAAGATCAAGACGGAATTGGGCGGAATATCGTTGCCCGCCCCCCGGGATCCGTAGGCCAGCTCGGAGGGAATAAAGAATTTCCCCTTGCCCCCCATCTTCAGGAGGGGAATGGCAATTTGCCAGCCCTGGATGACACCGCCCAGGCCAAACTCAAGAGGCTCGCCCCGGTCGACCGAGGAGTCAAATACGGTACCGTCGAGCAAACTGCCGTGGTAATGGGCCACGATCAGCGAGCTGACGTCGGGTCGGGCTTCCCCCGTTCCTTCGTTTTCCAGGAGGTAGTAGATGCCTTCGGGGGTCGACTGCAGGGGCAGCTTATTGTCGATGGCGTACTGGAGGATGAGGTTTTGATCTTTATCCGCCTGGCTTTCGGGGGCCTCGACGAGTTGTTCTTTTAGCAATTTCTGCCACTTGGGGGTACAAGCCGTCACGCTCATCAGGAAAAAGCCAAGGGCCAACAGGGGAAAACGCATAGGGATGGTGTTTTGTTAGTAACGATCAATATCGACGAGTTCAATTTCGAATTTTAGAATGGAGTGGGGCGCAATTTTACCGGCCAAGCCTTCCGGCCCGTAGGCCAGGTGAGAGGGTAGGATAAAGGTACCCTTGCCCCCCTTGCGCATCAACTGCAACGCCTCTTGCCAGCCGGGAATGACCTGCCGCAGCTTGCCTTTGAAGGGTTTTTGGGGAGTGGATTGGTCAAAGACGCTGCCGTCCAGAAAGGTACCGCGGTACTGCAGGACCAGCACGTCGCCCCAACGCGGAGGAATATCGTCCTGATCGCCGGGCGTCGTCATTTGGTAGAACAGACCCGAGCGGGTGGATTTGAGATCGAGTAAATTTTCGATGGCGTAGTCGACGATGAGGTTTTGATCCCGGTGGGCCTGGCTGGTGGGTTGGGCAATGAGCTGCATGGACAGCCGGCTCAGGAGATCGTCTTCCACCTCGGGGGCCAGGGGCTCGGGCGGGGGAGCGGGCTCCGACGAGGCCCCTCCTCCGCAAGCGGAGCATCCGAGAAGCAGTATCCAAAGGAGGCCAAAGTGCCGGGGAAAATCCATAGACGTCTTAGTATTTCGGGCGCAAAGGTAGGGATTTTTGCCCGAAAGCGCGCGTTTGCTCGGCGCCAATCCCTCCAATTTTGGACCCCGATGGACCAATCCCCCACATCGGAGAGCCCTGGGCTCCTCGACGGAGTCCCAGAAGCGGGTTTCCCCTCCCCCATTCTAAGGGGCCGTCCGGATGGTCGTTTTCTCCTGAATCCAGCAGGGAACGGTGTAGCTAGTCCCCACTTTGAGCCCCCGTTGGAAAACGTCTTCCACGTCGGGCATAAACTTGGAATAGGTACGGATCAGTCGGTTGGCCTCGTCGGCTACGGAGGGATCGACTCGTTTGGCTTGGGTCCACTTGTCGATCGCGGGCCAGGTAACGACCTGACTGTCCCAGCCCCGACCGGGGCCACACAGCGGGCCGGAGGAGGCGTAAAGCTTACCGATCAGGATATAAGCCGCACCCAAATCGGGCTTGGCTTGGAGGGCCAGGCGCGCGTATTTGCGCGATTGACCAAAGCGCTTGAGCTCCCCGTAATAAATCTTGGCGATAAAGAGGTAAAACTTCGCCTTCGTCTCCGCCTCCTCCGAGCTCTCGGCCTTGCCCTCGTAGCATTCGATGGCCCCACGGTAATCCCCCCCACGAAGAATAGAGCCACAGGTAGGTTCTCCGGGTTTGTAACATTCCGCTTTCCAAGCCTCGTTAGCCGTCACCAGCTGGGCATCGGAATCGGGGCATCCCGCCCACTTCAGCTTACCCAATACGGATACAATGGCTTCACAATCTTTGGGGTTGCTTTCGAACTCGGCGTAGTACTTCTCCTTGAAGAAGGCACAGTCGTAAAAGCCCTTGACTCCTTCCAATTGGGCCAACACCTCGGGAACGTATTCCTCGACGATCTTCCAGGGTTCACATTCCTTATCCGTCTTACAGTTGGCCAGGCCGCTGGCCAGGGCCGTCCGAATCTTAGCCTGGTACTGCTGGGCCTCCTCCAGGGGAATTTTCTCTTCGATCAGCAGGTTAGACAGCAGAGCAGTAAAGGGGTTGAGGATAAAGTACTGGGCATTTTCCGCCCCGTCCCGGTCGATCGCCTCCTTAAACATCGCGTACTTTTCCTGATCGGTAGCCATGGAGGGGTACTTGTAATAGTAGTCAAAAGCCTTGCGACTCATCACGTAGCCCTCTTCTCCGTAGCACTCCACGCGTTTGTCAAGCAGCAGCATGATGCTGTCGACGTAGCTTTGTTGCTGCGCCTCGTCCGTGGTTTGGCTGATGAAATACTCGTAAAAGCGAATCCCGTCCTCGAAGTGGTCGGCGCGTTTGCCATCGGCAGCGGGGGCTTCGGCGTAAGCCGTTTTCCAGTACTCGAAGGCAACTTGATAGAGCGAGTCGATGCGCTTTTGGCTGACCGGTTGGCGGCGACCTTCGGCACGAATGTCCTTGAAGCCATCCTTGTACAGGACGTGGGCGGCCATGATGTCGCTCTGATTGGCCCGAGCATTCCAATTTCTACACGCGCTCAGCTCTTCCTCCGGTTCGGGAGTCGGGGTGGTCGTGGTCGCAGTGGTCGTTTCCGTGGTGGTTTGGGTGACTTTGGGGGTACAGGCCAGCAGGGTGGCCAGCAGGGCAAGGATCAGCGAATGGCGAATGGTCATAGGTGCAATTTTTTCGATTTCGAAAGGGATGATACGAAAAAGCTTCGTCCCCGAGAAGAGAACGAAGCTTTTTTGTCTTTAACCGCTACAAAGAAGTTAGGTTGTCTGGAGGGGCGGGCTTAGTCCGCAAACTCCAATTTGACCGTCTCTCCGATCCAGCAGCCCACCTTGACCGAATCACCGGCTTTGAGCTTGCGCATAAAGGCTTCGGAAGAATCGGGCTTGGATTTGGAGTAGCTGCCGATCCGCTTGTTGGCCTCGTCGGCTACCTCGGGGTCGATCGAGCGGGCGTAGCGGTATTTGGCGATGGCGGCGAGGATGGCGACGCGTTGGTCGAAGGCATCGCCACAATTGCGGCTCGACTTGGCGTAGAGGTCGCCGATGAGCATGTAGGGGCGGCCCCAGTTGCCGCGGAGGCCAGCCGCTTTGAGGGCCAGGCTACGGGCCTTGGAGTAGTTGCCCAACTTCCGACCTTCGATCGAGGCCAAGCCAAAGTAGATCGTCGCTTGCTTTTCGGGATCGGTCTCTTTTTCGAGGGCTTCGTTGTACTTGGCCGCGGCGCCGCTAAAGTCACCCTCGTCGTAGAGGCGCTTGGCCATCACGGCGGGGTTGTCCTTTTCGTACTGCGCCTGGCGACGGGCGTTTTCCGCTTCGGCGTAACGCTCGTACTTGGTGCGAAGCTCCACCAAAATGGGATCGGTGTCCTCACAACCCCGCGAGGCAAGCTTGTTGTAGATCGTTTTGATCAGCTCGCCGTTTTCGGGATCAGCATTGTATTCGGGCAGCAATTTTTCTTTGAAGTACGCGCAATCGAAGATGTAGTCCTCGATCCGAACGAAGACGCCGTTCATCGCATCTTTGGCCTGCTGGTATTGAGCGCTGAATTTCTCGTTGTTGGCGATGTTGTGATCGGCGATGGCGTTGAGCGTTCCGTGGATATCGCGGGCGGTGGTGGCATCCATTTCCTCACGAGTAAAGAGGTACTCTACCACGGTGGCGTAGGGAACGAAAACGATGTACTCCGATTTATTGCCCCCTTTCTCCACGGCACTGGCCAGGACTTTTTCGAGGGTGGCGTAGGGCGTGCGGAATTCGTAGAACATGTCAAAAGCCTTGCGGCCCAGGAGACGGGCTTCTTCACCATTTTCGCCGTAGCACTGGATTTGCTCGTCGTACAGGCGGAGGATGAGATCGATGTATTCTTTCTTCTTGGCCTCGTCGTTCTCTTTGGCGATCATGGCCTTGTGGATCTTACGACCATCCGAATAGTGAAAGGCGCGTTTGCCATCGGCGGCGGGCGCCATTTCGTAAGCAATTTTCCAATTGTCGTAAGCCCCCAACAGGTCGTCAGTCTTGACGGCATCGCGGTAGAGCGAGTGGGCCGCCAGGGCATCGGATTCATTAGCCGATTCGTTGAATTTTCCGCACTGGGCCAAGAGTGTATTCGAAGACAAGAGCGCAGCCATTACCACTAAAAAACCGGTGCGCAGTAAATCTTGGTAACATTTCATGATTAATTGAATTTTCGTTTAAAAAACCAGGAGTTATCGTTTAGTGTAAATCCTACCGAAAGTCGGGCGTAGGTTTCCAACAGGGAGGCTTCGTTGCCAAAGCGCCCCAACTCCAGCGCCATATTCATGTAGGAGGTGCGCTGGCGAGGAAGGATTATTGGAAAACCGAGTCCAATATTTATTCCGTAGTTGGTTAAGGAATTATTAAAAACAGTACGGGGGTCGGTGCTGTAGAAAGCTCCAG
The DNA here is from genome assembly GCA_937899855.1 of uncultured Saprospirales bacterium. Lineage (GTDB taxonomy): Bacteria > Bacteroidota > Bacteroidia > Chitinophagales > Saprospiraceae > CALLVY01. The sequence continues at coordinate 5,781 of CALCCH010000107.1, forward strand.
CTCTATAACGGATCTTTTTACTGTATTTATTGTAGGAAGAATAATCGGGAATAAACTCCCCCCCCACGGCGAGGCGCCAGGTGTTGGCCAGGACCTCCTCCTTGGCGTCGTTGCGGTAATTCTCCCACTGGGTATAGTCGTACTGGATGCCGAAGCGGTATTTGTTGGTCTTGACGTACATCGCACTGATGCTGAAAGAGGCCGGCAGGGTACCATTGCCCGCCACGTCGGTCACCATCTCGAAAGTATCCACATCGGCGTACTGGGGGTTAAAGGTCCGGTAAAGTCGGCTGGCGTTGGTGCTAAAGGAGTTATTGGCGCGGATGGTAGCGCCCAGGGTCAACTTGCGGGTACTGGGTTTGTCATCCGAGCGATCGCGATCCAATTCGAGATCGTACTGTACGCCCAAATCCCAAACCAAGCCCCCCACGCTAAATTCGTCGATGAATACTTCCTGGTAGGAATTGACCAGGTCGGGTAGTACTTGGTGCTCGCGGCTGATCTTGCCGAAGAGGTAGCTCAGGTTGAGCCCGGCAGAAAAGTTGTTGATGCGGATGCTGTTGCCCCATACGAAGCGGTAGGTGCCCCCCGTTCCCTCAAACTGGTAACGGATGGTATCCGCACCGGGAACGAATTCGGTGGTTTCGATATCGTAGCCCACGGTGGTAAAGGGCACCAGGGCAAAGGCCATTCCCCATTTGAGCTTGTGATCGCGGGGGTCCAGGACTTCATTGATCGAATTGCGCATCGGAAAACCCAGGGCCAGGTAGGACAGGTTGCCCCCCCAGAGGGTCGCTTCGGTACCGTCGCTATTTTGTAGGTTGGAGTAGCGCGCGTTGACGCCCACTTCGAAGGCCGTCGTTTCGAGGGCGCTCAGCGAAGCGGGATTGTAAATGTTGATGTGGTGGGGGTCGCTGGCGGCGGTGGAGAGCCCACCGAGGCCGCTCTGAGTGATAAAATTCTGGTCAATCAGATCTCCCAGACCCAGTCGGGAATAGGGAGAGTTGTACTTCGGTTGCGCCAGTGCCGTCAGGGCCATTCCCATCATTGCCACCCATAAAATAAACTTACCCTGGTAGTTGGACATTGTGATCTAAAATTTTATTGAGCCCCAGTAGGACTAAATTTGAATTGGTAAATATCTTAGTTTTCAGATGATTCGCCAAAAAATTGGCGTCTCCACCTGTTAAAAGCACGTTAATCTTGCCAAATCGGTCGGTGTAGCGGCGGATAAAGCCCTCAATTTCGAAAATCATCCCCCACTGGGCACCGCTGCGCAAGGAGCTCTGCGTATCCACACCGATCCAGATCGGTGCCGCCTCCGCCTCGACCAGGGGAAGCCGAGCGGTAAAGTGCTGCATAGCTCTTAAACGCATGGACATCCCCGGAGAGATGCCTCCCCCGTGATAAATGGCGGCCGCATCCACAAAATCGTAGGTAATACAGGTCCCCGCGTCAATTACCAGACAGTTTTCCCCCGGAAATTGCTCCGCAGCTCCCACCACCGCGGCGAGCCGATCTACCCCCAACGTCTCGGGGCTGCGGTAGGCATTTTGGATCGGTAGGGGCGTCCGATGATCCAAACGCAGGTAAGTGGTGCGGGTCTGCAGCTGGGCTTCCACGCCTTCCGGCAAAGCCCCCACCGCCGCCAAGATCACCCTTTGGTAATCATACTTTTGACGCCATTCCTCCAAATCCGTCACGCCCCACCGCTCCCGACTCCACTGCTCCCGCAGGGTTCCACCGGCAAACCAGGCCAACTTGGTCCGGGTATTTCCAATGTCGATAATCAGGGGCATGATGAGATAATTTGGGCGTCTGCGAAGCTGGTGACCGAATCGTCAGTGTTTGAAATGCCGCGTTCCGGTCATGACCATAGCCAGATTATTGGCATTGCAATAATCGATGCTTAACTGATCTTTGATCGAGCCACCCGGTTGTATCACGGCCACGATTCCCGCCTCGTGGGCAATCTCGACGCAATCGGGAAAGGGGAAGAAGGCATCGGAAGCCATCACCGCTCCCTGGAGGTCAAAGCCAAAGTGACGGGCCTTGAGAATGGCCTGCCGCAGGGCATCCACCCGGGAGGTTTGGCCACAGCCCATCCCGAGCAATTGCTGGCCACGGGCCAGGACGATGGTATTGGACTTGAGGTGTTTGACGCATTTGTTGGCGAAGACCAAATCGGGAAGCTGTTCGGCCGTGGGTGCGCGTTCGGTCACCACTTTGAAGTCGTCCGCTCCCTCCATCTTGAGGTCGGTATCCTGCTGGATCACGCCGTTGAGCAAGCTCTTAAAAGAGGTGGCCGCGACCTGAAAAGCCTTGATCCGCAGGAGGATGCGCTTGGCTTTTTTCTTCAGGTGTTCGAGGGCGTCCGCGTCAAAGTCGGGGGCGATGAGGACTTCGTAAAACAGCCGGTCGATTTCCTGGGCCGTGGCCAGATCGACGGGCCGGTTGCTGATGAGAATCCCGCCGAAGGCCGATACGTTGTCGCCGGCCAGGGCCGCTTGCCAGGCTTCCAGGACGCTGGGGCGGGTGGCTACGCCACAGGCATTGGTGTGTTTGAGAACGGCAAAGGTCGGATCGGCCTCCCGAAATTCCGCCATGAGGTTGACCGCCGCGTCGATGTCGACGAGGTTGTTGTAGGAGATGGCCTTGCCGTTGAGTTGGTCGAAGAGGGCCGAAAAGTCGCCAAAGAAGACCCCTTCCTGGTGGGGATTCTCGCCGTAGCGGAGCACTTTGGATTGGTGGATGCTGTGCTTGAAGGAGCGCTCGTCGGTGGCTTCCGCATTGAAGTAGCCAAAGATGGCCGTATCGTAGTGGGAAGAGACGGCGAAGGCACGACGGGCCAGGTCCTTGCGGTCGGCCAGGTCGGTGTGGCCTTCTTTTTCGCGCAGCAAGTCGAGGATCTGCCCGTAGGCCGCGCGGGAGGGGACCACCACCACGTCGCGGTAGTTTTTGGCGGCCGCCCGAATTAGGGAAATCCCGCCGATGTCGATCTTTTCGATGATCTGGGCCTCCTCCTGGGTTTGGGCCAGCGTCTCTTCAAAAGGATAAAGGTCGACGATGACCAGGTCGATCTCGGGAATGTCGTATTCCTCCAACTGCGCCAGGTGCGCCGCTTCCCGACGCGCCAGTAGGCCACCAAAGACCTTGGGGTGGAGCGTCTTGACCCGACCGTCGAGAATGGAAGGATAGGAGGTGATATTTTCTACCGCCTCCACGGCGATGCCGCGTTGCTCGATAAAGGTTTGCGTCCCCCCGGTGGAGTAAATTTTTACGCCCAAGCGGTCCAACTCCCGAATGATGGGTTCCAGTCCTTCCTTGGAGAATACGGAGATCAATGCTGATTTTATCCTTTTTGATGTCATGATGCGAGATGATGATGGTGGAAAAAATGAGGGAAATGCGCACAAAAGCGGGGCAAAAGTACGGAGAAAAGGAAGAACTACAAAGGAGAAATCGGGTGATTCGTGGGCGATTTTTTCGCTAGAAACCTGACTTTTAGGAAAAGGAAGGCCGCTGCCAATGCCAGAAATGACTTAACATGAATGACAGAAAGCGACCCACGGGCTTACGGGTCATTTCGAGTAGCCAATCATACCATTAGGGCCGTCGCCCACTGGGTGACGGTAGCACACGCAAGCTCGGGGTCGCTTTTTATTCTGTACGGCAATTCCGACCCGTCACAGTCAGGCGGGCCGCGAAAGGGTCTCCAATCCAAATCCAATGTACTATGAAATATCCTTGTCTTTTATTTTTACTACTGACCAGTAGCTTAGTCCACGCTCAGGCCACGCTGTACGGCAAGGTGACCGATGAGGAGACGGAGGAGGAATTGATCGGGGCCAATGTCATTGCTTACCAAAATGGCGTTATCGTCAGTGGGACTTCGACCGATTTTGATGGAAATTATCAGCTGGAACTCGATCCGGGGATTTACCACTTGGAGGTGCGCTACGTTGGCTATCCGTCGTCGACCGTCGATGGTGTGCTGGTAAAAGAGGGGCAGCGGCAGCAATGGGATGTAGGTTTGGGGAGGGTAATGGAGCCCATTATAATTTCTTATTATATGGTGATCCATAAGGTTCCGTTGCTGCAAGTGGATGCGGCGGGGCCGACGCCGATTAGTGATCAGAAGATTGAGCGGCAGCCGGTGAAGGAGGTGCGGGAGTTGATGGTGAATTTTCCGGGGGTGTCGGTG
>CALCCH010000108.1 GCA_937899855.1 uncultured Saprospirales bacterium
GGCAATCACCCACAACCAGTCGCGGTGGTACTTGCCATCGCCGTATACTGGCAGGCTTTTCCGCTGCTTGATGTTGTTGATAAACAAGGGCAACAACTTTTCGGGAAATTGCTGGGGACCGTAATTGTTGCTACAGTTCGACACGACGATGGGGAGTCCGTAGGTGTGGTAATAAGCGCGGACCAGATGATCCGAGCTGGCCTTCGAAGCCGAGTATGGCGACCGGGGATCGTAGGCGGTATCCTCCCGGAAAAGGCCCGTTTCGCCCAGGGTTCCGTAGACCTCATCCGTCGAGACGTGGTAAAACCGCTTGCCGGCCATCTCGTCCGTCCAGTGTTTGCGCGCCGCATTGAGCAGGTTGACCGTACCCACGATATTGGTGTGGATAAAACTCATCGGGTCGGAGATGGAGCGTTAGACGTGCGACTCCGCTGCGAGTTGGATGACTCCGTCAAATTTAATATCCGCATACAATTGGTCGATATAGGTCGCATCCGTAATGCAGCCCTTCACAAAAGTATAGTTGGAACGCTCTTCCACATCACTCAGGTTTGCCAAATTGCCCGCGTAGGTCAACTTGTCGAGATTCACGATCTGGTAATGGGGATATTCCTGGACCAACAAACGGATCAGGTGCGAGCCGATAAAGCCCGCTCCACCCGTCACGAGAATTTTCTTTGTCTCAGTCATCGGTTTTGATATTTAGCCAGTGCTTATTGAAATCGCTTGTTGCCCTTGCCTACTCCTCTACCAAGGAATCGACCTGGACCACCTCCCGGAAGTACTCCAGGGTCCGCTGCATGCCATCGGCCCGCGATACCTGAGGCTCCCAACCGAGGATTTCCTTGGCCTTGCTGATGTTGGGCCGCCGCTTTTTGGGATCGTCCTTGGGCAAATCGCGGTACACCAAATGCGCCTTGGGATTGCCCACCAAATCCAGCACTTCTTCGGCAAAGGCCTTAATGGTGATCTCCGCCGGATTACCAATATTGACCGGATACACGTAATCACTTAGCAGCAGGCGGTAGATGCCATCGACCAAATCGTCGACGTAACAAAAAGAGCGCGTCTGCGATCCGTCGCCAAAGATGGTGATGCCTTCGCCGCGGATGGCCTGGGAGAAGAAAGCGGGCAGGGCCCGGCCATCGTCGACCCGCATCCGTGGGCCGTAGGTATTGAAAATACGGACGATGCGCGTCTCCAGACCGTGGAAGGTATGGTAAGCCATCGTCATGGCCTCCTGAAAGCGTTTGGCCTCATCGTATACCCCACGGGGCCCGATGGGGTTCACATTTCCCCAGTATTCTTCCACCTGCGGGTGGACCTCCGGGTCACCGTACACCTCCGAGGTGGAGGCGATCAGCATCCGCGCCTTTTTGGCCTTGGCCAATCCCAGCAGGTTGTGGGTACCGAGCGAGCCGACCTTCATCGTCTGGATGGGCATCTTTAGATAGTCGATCGGGCTGGCCGGCGAGGCGAAATGCAGGATGTAGTCCAAATCGCCGGGTACGTGGACGAACTTGGAAACGTCGTGGTGGTAAAATTCGAACTGCGGCAACGGAAACAAATGTTCGATGTTGTTCATGCTGCCGGTCAGCAGGTTGTCCATACCGATCACGTGACAGCCTTCCTTGATAAAGCGGTCACAAAGGTGCGATCCCAAAAAACCGGCGGCTCCGGTGATAAGTACTCTTTTCATTGTTTTATCTTGCTTTTGTGAAAGTCTCGATGATGTGTGATTGAACGCTTTCGGTCAATTCCGTATGCATGGGTAATGAAAGCACTTTTCTTGCCAAATCTTCGGCGACGGGAAAATCTCCCTCTTGGTAGCCGTAGCTCCGGTAGGCTTTCTGAAGGTGCAGGGGCACCGGATAGTAAATGCCCGTAGCGATCCCCCCTTCGTTGAGGGCCTTGCTGATTTCGTCGCGCTTGTGCTGAATCACCAGGGTATACTGGTGGTAAACGTGGGTCGAGTAACTTGCCTCGCGGGGGGGTCTGCCGCCGGGTAGGCCCTTGAGGTGTTCGGTGTAAAAGGCGGCGGCCCGCTGACGAGCGGCGCCGTATTCGTCGAGCCGCTGCAATTTGATGTCCAAGACGGCCGCTTGCAGGGCATCCAAACGCGAATTGACCCCAACGCTATCGTGGTAGTAACGCACCTTCATCCCGTGGTTGGCAATCATTCGGATTTTGGCCCCCAGCTCGTCGTCATTCGTAAACAGCGCCCCACCGTCCCCGTAGCAGCCCAAATTTTTGGAGGGAAAAAAGGAGGTACAACCAATGTGCCCAATCGTCCCCGTCTTCTGGCGCCGGCCATCGGAAAAGAGGTAATCGCTGCCGATCGCCTGGGCATTGTCCTCGACCACGTAGAGGTCGTGCTCGGCCGCAATCGCCATAATGTCTTCCATATTGCAGGACTGCCCAAACAAATGGACGGGAATGATACAACGCGAGCGTTCGGTGATCGCTCTTTTGAGCTGGTAGGGATTGAGGCAAAAGGTACAGGGATCCACATCGACGAAGACGGGCTTGAGCCCCAGCAGGGCAATCACCTCGGCGGTGGCCACAAAAGTGAAGGGGGTGGTAATGACTTCGTCGCCCGGTTGGAGTTCGAGGGCCATGAGGGCAATTTGCAGGGCATCGGTCCCGTTTCCGCAAGGAACCACGTGTTTGGCATCCAAGTAGGCAGCTAGATGCTCGCTGAAACGTTTTACCACCGGACCACCAACGAAGTAGCTGGTGGAAAGGATTTCGGCAAAAGCGGCGTCTACCTCCGATTTGATGCGTTGATACTGCGACTGCAAATCGACCATGGGAATATTACTCATAGATGGGAATTTAGGCGATGTTTTGACTGCAAAGATAAGCGGAAATGGGATTATTGAAAATGTTGACCGAAGATGTTTAACTTTGCCACCGGTCCGTTCTTGGGGCAAGCACCAAGCGTCCCCACTCAAACGATCAATTATGAAAAAATTATTTACCCTCGGTTTCTTCTTGGGGCTGCTCCTCCCCCTCAGCACGGCTCAGTACCAGGGTCGCAACGGCGGTACGGCCATCGCCGTCAACTTCAACTACGCCGTCCAGTTTCCCGGTGGGGACCTGATCGAGCTGTGCGGCACCAACTTCCGGGTCGGTGGGGGCATCGACCTGCTGACCAGAAAGCGGTTTATCCTCGGCATCGATGGTGGCCTCATGTTTGGCAATACCCTCAAGGAGGACGTCCTCTCCACCCTGCGCACCCCGGAGGGCGGCATCATTGGCAACAACAAAGTTTACGCCGATATCGTCCTCAAGCAACGTGGTTTTCAAGTATCGGGCCACCTGGGTAAGGTATTTGCCATCAGCGCCGCCGATAAAGCGCGCCGCTCCGGCATCCGCGCCACCATCGGGGCCGGCCTGCTCCAGCATCGGGTCCGCATTCAGGACGACTTCAACTCCTCCGTTCCCCAACTCGACGAACAGTACAAAAAGGGCTACGACCGCCTCACCAACGGCCTGATGATCCAGGAATTTATCGGCTACCAACTGTTGAGCAACAACCGGCTGGTCAACTTTTACGTGGGCTTTGAATTTTCCCAGGGGTTTACCCAAAATCGCCGCAACTTCGACTTCAAGCTTCGGCGCGCGGTCGACGAAAGCCGCTTCGACAGCCTCGTCGGCTTCCGCGTCAATTGGATTCTTCCCTTCTACATCGATGAAGACCCCGACGCCATCGAATATTACTGATCTCATCGCGCTCCGCTCCCGGACGATCCCTATGCTGCTGCTGTACCAACTCACCCTCCGCCTCTACGCCCTCGGTATCCACCTGCTGGCGCCCTTCCACCCCAAAGCGCGCCGCTGGGTACGCGGCCGACGGGAGGTGGCCCGGCAGCTGCAAAAACTCGATCCCGACCGACCCCGGCTGTGGATGCACTGTGCCTCGCTCGGTGAGTTTGAACAGGGCCGCCCCGTCCTCGAAGCCCTCCGGCACCAGTGGCCCGACCACCAGATCGTCCTCAGCTTTTTTTCCCCCAGCGGCTACGAAATCCGCAAGAACTACCCCCTGGCCGACGTCATCTGCTACCTTCCCCTCGACAGCCCCGGCAATGCCCGCCGCTGGCTGGATACCGTCCGCCCCCAGCTGGCCATCTTCGTCAAGTACGAGTTTTGGTACCACTACCTCCACCAGCTCCGCGATCGGAACTGCCCGACCCTGCTCATCGCCGCCCACTTTCGGCCCCGGCAGCTGTTTTTCCGCTCCTACGGCGGCTTCTTTCGCTCCATCCTCCACTGTTTCCAGCACATCTTTGTACAAGATACTGGCTCGGTGGAACTCCTCCGCCAGATTGGCCAGGAGGCGCACAGCATCGCCGGTGATCCGCGTATCGATCGGGTGCTGGAGATTGCGGGAGCAGCCCGGGAGTTTCCCCTGGTAGCCGCCTTTGCCGAGGGGCGGCCCGTACTGGTCCTGGGCAGCAGTTGGCCAGCCGAAGAACAGCTCCTCGCCGAGCTACTGGACCGGGCGGACCGACCGGGATGGCGTTTGCTCATCGCGCCCCACGAGATCAGGGAAAAGGGGTTACGGCGCCTGGAGAGTAGCCTGCCCGGTCCGGTACTGCGCTATTCGCAGGCCCGCCCGGAAACGGCTCGGGAGGCTCGCGTGCTGCTGATCGACAATATCGGCATGCTCTCGGCGCTCTACCGCTACGGAAGGCTCGCCTTTATTGGGGGGGGCTTTGGCCAGGGCATTCACAATATTTTGGAGCCCATGGCCTTTGGGCTGCCGGTGATTTTTGGGCCGCGCTTCGAAAAATTTGGCGAAGCGGTCCAACTCTGCCAAGCGGGTGGAACTTTTTCGGTAAATCACGTAAAAGAACTGGAGCAGGTATGGCGTCAGTTGGACGATACCGAGCATTACCAAAGGGCCGTTGAACAGACCCAACAATACCTCGAACGGAACCGGGGCGCCAGCCGCCGGATCATTGCATACATTTTACAACATTACGCTTCGGAAATTCCTCGGAGGGGTGGAAAGGCAATTGACCGCTCGTAGTTTTTCCCTTGCGCAATTTTTATTAACTTAGCCACATGTCTGAAGTAAAACCATTGTTTGAAAGGCTCGCCAAGGTCAAGGTGCTGGTTATCGGCGACGTGATGCTAGATCGCTACCTGAGGGGCCAAGTAGACCGCATTTCACCCGAAGCTCCCGTACCCGTCGTCCAACTCAATAGCATGGAGAACCGGCTGGGGGGAGCCGCCAACGTAGCGCTCAATATCCAGGCACTGGGTGCCAAACCGATTCTGTGCAGTATGGTGGGCCCCGATGAGCACGGGGAGACCATCCGCGAGCTCTTGCCCCGGATGGGAATTGCCAACAACTACCTCATTACCTCCACCATCCGACCCACCACCGTCAAGACCCGCATCATCGCCGACCACCAGCACCTCCTCCGCGTCGATAGCGAGACCACCCAGGGCCTCGACCAAACCGAGGAACGCGAATTTATGGCGCGGATTCGGCAAATCCTGGACAAACGCGAAATTCACGTCATCCTCTTTCAGGATTACAACAAGGGCCTCCTCACCCGTTCCCTGATCCGCGAGGTCCAGCTGGAGTCGCTCAAACGCGACATCCTCACCGTCGTCGATCCCAAGCTTCACAATTTCTTTGAATACAAACATTCCACCCTCTTCAAGCCCAATCTCAAGGAAATTCGCGAGGCCCTCGGACAGCCCTTCAAAGTGGACCGGGAAGCTCTGGATCAAGCCACCCTCAAATTGCGGCGGCGCCTCGACCAAAAATATACCCTGATTACCCTATCCGATAAAGGGTTGTACTACCACGATGGCGAACACAGCGAAATCCTACCCACCCAGGCCCGCAAGATTGCGGACGTCTGTGGCGCGGGGGATACCGTGATCAGCGTGGCCGCCCTCGGACTAGCGGCCCAACTGCCCCTGCGCGAAATTGGCATCCTATCCAATCTGGCCGGCGGACAAGTATGCGCCTCCGTCGGAGTAGTGCCCGTCAATCGCCAACAGTTGGAGCGGGAATACCAGGGCGTATCAACCCAACTGAGCGGCACCTCTCGCTAAGTCAGTCCGCACATAAATGCGGTGGAGGCAGCGTAAATGCTTAGAGATTCGTAGATTTACTAGCGGAGGCAACTACTTCTTTTGATCGGTCGGCACAAAATTGTCGAATTGGGGATACCGTAACCCGACCGCAAGCCCGTTCTCAAAACGAAACAATCATGATGCTCACTAGCCCATTCCCAAGGCTATTGCTCCTGCTATTTGCTAGTTGGTGCAGTACCTCCGTTTACGCACAAACCCCCTTTTTTAGTGAAGATTTTTCCGGCAGCGGCCTCCCCACCAGTTGGTCCACCCGCAATCTCAACGGCAGCAGCCAAGCCCTTTGGACCTGGTGCGCCGAACACAGTTCCAGCGATGATCCACCGATCGGTTGCCCCCTGATTTTCGACGACATCGTCAACCGGCAGGACCCTTTCGGCGCCACCACTGCAAACAATGGATTCCTCGTCTTTGACTCCGACTTTTACTTTTTTCAGGGTATTGCTGATCGCCACAATAGCGTCATCACCTCTCCCATCATCAACTGTTTGGACAAAACTCAAGTTTGGCTGAAATTCGAAAGCCACATCGGCGTTTTCAACCGCGAGACCCGCGAAAATGCCGTCGTCGAGGTGAGTACGGACGGCGTCAACTGGACGGGCTTTGAGGTCGTCGACCTGCGGCCCCTCAGCTTTGGAGATCCCGACCCCGGCATCACGGGTTGGTCCCTCAATCCCGAGGTTACCGTCCTCGATCTCAGTGCCGTGGCGGCCACCCAGGAGGAAGTACAGATTCGCTGGCGCTGGGACGGTGAAGCCGAATTCTACTGGGCCATCGACGACGTCGCGCTCTACGAATCCGATCCCGCCCCCCTCTTCATCCCCCAACACGACCTGCGACTGACCAATTTTTACGCCGTGGCCCCCAACCAGGTCACCCCCCTCAGCCAGGTCGACCGCTTTGGCTTTCTGGCCGACATCAAAAACGATGGCCTCCAGGACCAAACGGGAGTTGAACTCCTGGTCACCGTTCGGCACCAGGGCGACGATGTGGAGGTGTACCGGGAGACCAAAACGGTAGCCGATATTGACCGGGGCGAACTGCGGCAAAACATCCTCTTCGACGGAGCGGGTTACCTGCCCGATCGCCTAGGCGTCTACGAAATCACCTACACCATCAGCGCCGACAGTACCGACGGGCGCCCGGAAAACAATGTGGTAAACTATTTCTTCGAAGTGTCCGACCGCACCTTTGCCAAGGAGGAAGGCATCCTGAGCTACACCGCTCCGGTGGGCGTGTGGGAGGAAGACGCCAACCACTCCTGGGGCTGGGGCAATTATTTTTACTGCCCCAAAGGCCTGGGCTTTGTGGCCAGCAGCGTTCAATTCAGCATCGGCGGGCCCCTGAGTAACCTGGCCGACGAATTTATCGACTTCAATCTCTACCAGTGGCGCGACAACGATGACCAAGATGGCAACTGCCAGATCGAAGAACGCCTGTTGCTGGGCACGAGCCGCTATCGCATTACGGGTTTTGAGGAACCCGGCGTCTTTTACGATGCGCCCTTCGGTGACGTCGACGGCATCGAACTCGACGATGATGGCGAATACATCGTCATGCTGGAGTTCAACGCGCCCAATGATTCTGATGATCTGGAAATTGCCTACAACAACAGCACCAACTACGGCGGGCAGTTTCTCCGCTCCGACCTACTCGGACCCACCCGCCACGGCAGCTTCGTCTGGATCGGGAACCCCGACTCCACCACCTTCCTCTCCTTTGGCTTTGGGGCCAGCTTTGTCCCCTGCCTACGCCTCAATCTCGACCTCAACGTCGGTACCCAAGAAGGGCCTTCCTTACTGGCCGGACACCAACTGCAGCTCTCCCCCAACCCCGCCCGGGAGCACATCCGGGTCGGTATCCAACTGGAGGAGCCCAGCGATCGGATCCACCTCAGCCTTTGGAATGCCTTGGGCACCCAGCAGCAGGATTGGCAGTTTGACCGGGTGGCGCACCAACAACTGACCGTCCCGATTAGCCATTTGGCGGCGGGGGTATACTGGCTGCGGATGGATACGGAGCGCGGCTACCTGACCAAACGCTTCGTGGTCGAGTAGATTAAAAAAGGGCCTTCCCCAAGTCTGCGGAAGGCCCTTTAGGGGCCAACTTATTCGGCATCCCCCTCTGGTGGGGGCAGCTTGGACAAGCGTTCGCGGATCAGTTTGATCTTTTCTTCGCTGTCCTTGAGCTTCTTGCGCTCGCGTTCGACAACCGCCGGGGGGGCATTATTGACAAAACGTTCGTTCTCCAACTTTTTGCGGATCCCCGCCGAAAAGCCTTCCTGGCGCTCCAATTCCTTCTGCAAACGCGCCCGCTCGGCGGCGTAGTCGATGTCGATGTTGACCTCCAGGAAGTACTTGCCCGTACCGGAAACGAAGGCAACCGTATTCTCCAGTTCGTCTCGATCCGTAAACTCTAGCCCCGACAGGTAGCCCCGCTTGAGGATGAGCTGCCGCATCCCCGGAATCGCCAGCAATTGCTCCGCGAAGGGGTTGCGCTGGACGAAAAGTTGTAGCGGCTCCTTTTCCTTCATCTTCTTGTCGCTGCGGGTGTAGCGAATCTTCGAAATCAAGTCGATGGCGGCTCCCATCGTCTGAATCCGCTCCGCGTCGTAGTCGGCGACCTGGGGATAATGACTTACGATACAGTCCTCCCCCGCGGCGCGATCGCGCAGCTGGTGCCAAATTTCCTCGGTAACGAAGGGCATAAAGGGATGCAGTAGGGTCATCATGGTTTCGAAAAAGCCACTTGCCTGCTCCAAGGTATCCCGATCGATGGGCTCGCCGTAGGGTGGCTTGATCATTTCCAAGTATTCGGAAAAGAAATCGTTCCACATGAAGTTGTACAGGTCTCGCAGGGCCTCGGAAAGGCGGTAGGCCCGGAAGCTCTCCTCCTGCCGTTGGATCGTCAGTTCCAGCTTGTGGCCGATCCATTCTCCGGCCAGCTTATTGATGGCGGCGGTATCGGCATTGATGGGGGCATCGACGACCTCCCAGCCCTTGAGCAATTTGAGGGCCTGCCACATTTTATTGCAGAAATTTTGCCCCTGTTCGCAAAGCTTGCTTTCGTTGAGTACCTGCTTGGTCTTGGGATCGAGGGGGGCATCGAAGACGATGTCGTTCCCCGCCGCCGCACTTGACAACATTCCAAAGCGAACGCCATCCGCTCCGTACCGGTCCATCAACTCCACGGCCTCCGGCGAATTGCCCAGCGACTTGCTCATTTTCCGTCGCTTCTCATCCCGTACCATCCCGGTAAAGAATACCTTGTGAAAAGGCATGATTCCTTTCTCCTTGGCGGTGGCCTCTCCGAGCAGGTTACCCGACCATTCGTAGCCCGCCATAATCATCCGGGCTACCCAGAAGAACATGATGTCCCAACCCGTCACCAGGACGTTGGTGGGATAATAATACCGCAATTCTTCCGGCCGCTCAAAGCCATCAAACACCGAAATCGGCCAGAGCCAGGAGGAAAACCAGGTGTCGACGACATCTTCATCGCGGGTCAAATCGCTGGCTTGCAGCTCGGTATTGCCCGTTCGTTCGCGGGCCTGGACCAGGGCCGCCGCCTCATTCTCGGCTACGAAAATTTCCTCCCCCAAGTACCAAGCCGGAATCTGCTGACCCCACCACAATTGTCGCGAAATGCACCAGTCGCGGATGTTGTCCTCATTGAGCCAGTTGTAGTACATGTTCCAAAAGTGGTCGGGATAAAAGGTGACCTCTCCCGAATCAACGGCGCGGAGTGCGGTTTGGGCCGCCTCTTTCATATCCATAAACCACTGTTCCTTCAAACGGGGTTCGACGACGGCATCGGTCCGCTCGGAGCGTCCGACCTTGTTGGGATAATCGTCGACCTTGACCAGGTGGCCCCGCTGCTCCAACTCCTTGACGATCAGCTTGCGGGCCTTGAAGCGATCTTCCCCGACGTAAAAACCCGCCGTCTCACTCATCGTACCGTCATCGTTGAGGACGTCGATGGTTTCCAGTTGATGGCGCTGTCCGATCTCGTAGTCATTGGTATCGTGGGCGGGGGTGACCTTGAGGGCTCCCGTACCAAATTCCATCTCGACGTACTTGTCGAAAATGAGGGGAATCGAGCGGTCAGCCAGGGGTACGATGACGCGTTTGCCCATCAGGTGCGCGTAGCGTTCGTCGTCGGGATGGACCGCAACCGCCGTATCGCCCAGGATGGTTTCGGGGCGGGTAGTGGCAATGGTGATCCACTCGTCCTCCGCCCCTTCGATGCGGTAGCGAACGTAGTGGAGCCGCGACTGTTCCTCCCGGTAGAGTACCTCCTCATTCGAAAGCGCGGTAAGCGCAACGGGGTCCCAGTTGACCATCCGCAGGCCCCGGTAGATTTTACCCTTGCGGTAGAGATCGACAAAAACGCGGATGACTGCGTCGTTGAGCGAATCCTCCAGGGTAAAACGGGTGCGTTCCCAGTCGCAGGAAGCGCCCAATTGTTTGAGTTGTTCGAGGATAATGCCACCGTACTTTTCCTTCCACTGCCAGGCGTAGCTCATAAACTCTTCCCGGCTCAGGTCGGACTTTTTGATGCCTTTTTCACGCAGCCACTTTACGACCTTGGCCTCCGTCGCAATCGAGGCGTGATCCATCCCGGGTACCCAGCAGGCATTTTTGCCCCGCAGGCGCGCCCGACGAATCAGGATGTCCTGAATCGTATTGTTGAGCATGTGGCCCATGTGTAGCTTACCGGTGACGTTGGGGGGGTCAATCACGATGGAAAAGGGCTCGCGATCGTCGGGGACGGAACGGAAATAATCGCGGTCCAACCAGTGCTGGTACCAGCGGGCTTCGGTGTCTTTCGAATTGTAGTGGCGTGAAAGTGTCATGTTG
>CALCCH010000109.1 GCA_937899855.1 uncultured Saprospirales bacterium
GGGTTTCTCTTTCTGGTTTGGGGGGGTGGGGGTGCCGGTCGGGGCGTTTTTGCGCCTTCTTGGATTCGGGGGGGGAGAAGGCGTCGTGCAGTTGGGCGACGTAACTCAACATGAGGTCCTGTTCGAACACATCAATATTGGCGGCATCGAGGGTCATGCTTTGGTAGAGGCGGTTGATTTTTTCGAGGATGATTTTGGCCTGCTGCAGGTTCATGCGAATTTTTCGTTTTCGGTTGGAAAATTTATCTTCGTCGAGCAAAAATAATCAGAACAAGTTTAAAAATTGTTCGGAGTAGGAAAAATGACCATTATCCCATTGTAGTGACACCATTTTTAGACCTACACCGAATTTTGAGGGGTAAAATAAGGCCTTCATTCAACATTTATCAGCTATGTTTTTGGAACCTCACTTTAAGGGACAACGCAGTGGATGGATAGAAGTTATCTGTGGCTCCATGTTTTCGGGCAAAACCGAGGAGCTGATTCGCCGGCTAAAACGCGCCAAAATCGCTGGTCAAAAGGTGGAAATCTTCAAACCCCGCCTGGATACCCGCTACGCCGAACGCGAGGTGGTCTCCCACGCTGCCAATTCGGTCCTTTCCATTCCCGTCGAAAATTCCCGCCGCATCCTCGAACTCTCCGAAGGCGTTAGCGTCGTCGGGATCGACGAAGCCCAATTTTTTGACGAAGAACTGCCCTACGTTTGCCAACAACTGGCCCTGCGTGGCCTGCGCGTCATCATCGCTGGCCTGGATATGGACTTTCGCGGCCAGCCCTTTGGCCCGATCCCCAACCTGCTCGCCGTCGCCGAATACATCACCAAAGTTCACGCCATCTGTCAGCACTGTGGCAACCTGGCTACCCACTCCTTCCGCCTCTCCGAAGACGAATCGACCGTCGTCCTCGGCGAGAAAGACCGCTACGAAGCCCGCTGCCGAACCTGCTACCACATGGGCAATATCCTCAACCTCAAATGAACACCCCCCTCGGGCCCCACCCTCATTCCATCGGGCGGTGATCAAAGCTGATGGCCCGCTTTACGACCCACGACTCGGCAGTCCGCTCCCACACCGTCGTAAACTGGGCCACCTCCACGACCCGATCGTCGACCAAGAAAATGTGGGTGCCGTGCTGCACGGCACCGTAATCTCCCAGGGGAAAGATCTCGGTGTCCACCAGCTTGCGGGTGACTTTCACCGGTTGTGAGCACTTGTCTTGAAAGGATCGGATGTCCCGCTCGATCGAGTCGTTGAGCCCCGTCCGGTCGTCGTAAAACTCCAGTTCGGGCGAAATGATCCGGCGGTACAGGTCCAGATCGCACTGGTTGAAGGCCACTTGAAAGAGGAGGCTGTCCATGGCCAGGATGGCTTGGTCCAGTGTGGGCTGCTGCTGCGCCCGGAGCGTAGCCTGGAAAAACAGGAAGAGCGAGGCGATCAAAATGATCTTTCCCCGCCCCAGAAGCTGGTTGAAATTCATCTTTTCTATTGGATAAGGATTAAAAGTACAATGGCATCGTGGGTCGATGATGAAGATGCGACTTCTGCCGGATTCCACCGCGGCCCATTCGGGATATTTTTGTCGGGCGCGAGCCAAAGGTCTACCCGATTGGGATGGGAAAGGTCGGGAGAACCGTAGGTGCCAAAAAAGGAAGCGCAGTCCGCTAAAACTGCGCTCCAAAACTTCCATAACTAAACTTGAAATTTGCGTACTTTCAAATTCGGTCCATTAACATAACTAGAATCAAATTTATCGTTGTCGCTTCATTGGTTGGGTGCGGAAAGGGCAAATCATTGGGCTCGTTATGGGAGTGGTCTCATGAATAATTCGAATCATTATTTATTTGCTACTCGTCAGGCCCAGATCCCGGTACGTCTCCACCAGCTTCACAAAATTGGCGCGATCGCCGTAGGGATCCGCCCCCAGACTGCCGCGGGCCAGCTCGCTCACCAGCTCCAGCTTGGCGTCTCCCCGGTACTTAGAGTCGCGCAGGAGCAGACTAAAACCCGCCACCGCTGCGGCGAAGCGGTAGCGCTCCGTCGGCTGCCCCATGCTCTGGGGGGAGGGAATTGTTGTTTGAAGCAGTTGGCTGCGCTCGCCATCGGGGGCCTTGTAGCGCAGGTTGAGGGTGGCCAGGGGCGGGACCCGGCGGGTGGAACTGGCGTACCGCTTGGGAAGGCCGTCGACGGGGCAGATGTCCAAGGGCTTGGCCCTCCGGGTTGGGGAAATGGGCGTAGTGGGAATGATTTCGTAAAGTGCCGTCACGGTATGTCCGGCCCCCAGCTCACCCGCGTCGATGGCATCATCGGCAAAGTCTTCCGGGGCGAGCCGGCGATTTTCGTAACCAATCAGGCGGTAGGCTCGCACTTGCTGCGGATCAAAAATGACTTGAGCCTTGACGTCCTTGGCGATGGTCACGAGGGTCCCCGTGAGTTCGCGGACGAAGATTTTGTGAGCTTCCCGCTCGCTGTCGATAAAGGCGTAATTGCCATTACCCCGGTCGGCGAGGGTTTCGAGTCGGTTGTCCTTTAGGTTGCCGTAGCCAAAGCCCAAGACCGTCAAAAAGATGCGCTCCCCTCGCTTTTCGACAATCAAGTCTTCCAGGGCCTGAGGGCTGGAAGCTCCTACGTTAAAATCACCATCGGTGGCCAGGATGACCCGGTTGTTACCCCCCTCGATAAACTGCTCCTTGGCAACCTGGTATGCCAGTTGAATGCCCGCCGCTCCGCCCGTCGATCCACCCGCCCGCAAGGTATCCAACGCGGCCTGGATGGTGGCACTTGCTGACCCCGCCGTCGGTGGCAATACCAAACCCGCCGCCCCGGCGTAGACCACGATCGACACGCGATCCTGAGGACGCAGTTGTTGAATCAAGAGCTTAAAGGCGGACTGGAGGAGGGGTAGTTTGTTCGGTGCCCGCATCGATCCCGATACGTCGATCAAAAAAACCAGGTTGTTGGGAGGGGCTGTCGACCAATCTAGCTCCCGCCCTTGCAAACCGATGTGCAGCAGCTGGTGGTCCCGATTCCAAGGGCAGTGATGGACCTCGGTGTAGATGGCGAAGGGCTCCCCAGCCTGGGGGGAAGGATATTGGTAGTCAAAATAATTGACCATCTCTTCGGTACGGGCGGCGTTGGCGGCGGGTGGAATGCCCCGTTGAATATCGCGTCGGATGATGCCGTAGGCGGCCCGGTCGACGTCGATGGAAAAGGTGGAAAAAATTTCCCGGCGGGGGCTGACGAAATCGGTTACGGCGATGACCTGGTATTATTCCCGGTGGTCAATGGGGTCGGGGAGTGGGGCGCTTGGATTTTTGGGAGCGTCGATGGCGACGGGATCGGAAAACTCGGCGGGGGTGCCCCCCAGACGCAATTGGATTGGATCACAATGCGACTGGACCCCATCAAAAACAAGGTCTTGCTCCTCCACCTTATTGCGGCCGTGCCCCACGATGGAGACACAGCTGCTGTGGTCCTGCTCAATCAGCGGCACCTCAAATTCCCGTACGATGATGGTGCTGAGTTCGATTCCGCCGCTTGGGCTCCCCAAGTCCACATTCACCTCGGTATACTGCTGGGCCCGGACGGAAACTCCGGTCAGCTTCTGGTCGGTGCAACCGATGTAGGTGACGACCAAATCGTACTTGCCCGGTTTGAGGGGCAGTTGGTAAAAGCCCCGGTGGTTGGTCACGGCACCGTCCACGTACTGGTCTTTGCGGTAGGCCACCACGTGGGCATCGGGGAAGGGGGCATTGGCGACGCCGTCAAAGACGACCCCTTCGATGCCGGACTCGGGTTTGGGTACCAGCTCCGCCCAGCTTACTGGCACGTTGGCGAGTAAGTACAAGCAAAACAGCAGTGGAATGGATCTGTATTTTTTCATCGCTTATTTTTTTAATAAAGGGTAGCTCTCGTTTGGGCCGTCGGCTGGCCCCGGTGCTCCCCGATCTTTGGGGGAGCCCGTGCTTAGCCATTGCTACCAGATGTGTTGCTTCGGAATGAGTAAAGATTCAATGCCCGCGACTCAGCCCCGCCGCGGTATTCCGTACGATTTCGTCGATGCGTTTGTGAGGACCGCCCTCGATGCTCCGCCGGTTGACAGAAGTAGAATTGACCCCTTCGTGTCCTCCGACGTCAATAATCGGAATGTTTATGTAGCGTACGTTTACCAGGATCAGTGAAATGTCTTTCCAAATGTCTAATTCAAAATCTTGACGCGTCAGTGCTCCCGCCGCGATTACCGTCGTATACGTTTGGGGCCTACAGCCCACGTAGCCGACTTCGACCTCGTAGGTGCCGGGGGCCAATGCGATGGTGTACTGGCCACGATAGTCGGTGCGGGTACTGTCGACCCGGTGGTGATTCTGGGAAAAGTGCAGGGTAGCCCCCATCACGACCTCCCGCGTTTCTTTATCCCTTACCTGGCCCTGGAGGGTGTCCACTTGCCCGAAAGCGGTGGGGGTGGTCCAACTGCTCAGGAGCAGTAGCGCGCAGATTTTTAAGGCCAGGAGTGACTTTTGCATCGTCCGGTATTTGTGGCAGTGTTTAGTTCTCGTCCCCTATTTTTTATCGATACTGATGCCCGGCATATAGCGGACGAAATCCCTGATTTCCTTGACGGGGGCTTGGCGGAATGGGTTCTCGTTACGGGGGGAGGCGAGACCGGAAGCCGTCGTGCTGACCGCTGCGCTACCCGCCAGGGGGTAGCGATGGGCCGGCAGTTGGCCCAGTGCGGATTGGGTATTGGGGGACGCAGCAACATGCGGGTAGACGGGATCCGATGGGTGCTCCACCGGTAATTCTTGTAGGAAAAAGTGCAGTTCCAAGGTTTCGTCTCCCTGGACGGCTACGTCGATCAGGTGCTGCATGGCGTAGCCCGGGATATGCGCTTCGAAAAGGTACTTCCCGGTGGGAAGTTGAACGTTGAATTGCCCCTCGAAGTCCGTAGCTCCGCTTTGGTAAAAAGTGCCATTGTGGTAGATGGTCACCTGGGCCATGAGGAGCGGTTCGCGAGTGTGCTTATCCTGTACCCGTATTTTCACGGAGGACTGTCCCGATAGGAGGGTGGGCCCCGAGAGTAAGGAAAGGAAAAGTAATATCATCTTCATGTTGTGGCTGCGTTTAAGTTTACATGGCTATTGGTAGGTAGCTCTATTGGATTACTATTTCATCGGCTCACCGACACCCCGGGAAAGCCCCGGACAATATCCGAAATGGCCTTGACGGGCAGGTCTTCGATCTGCGGTCCCGTGCTCAGCTGCTGAGCCGCTCCGGGGTCGTGGTGGCTGATGAGCGGGATGCGGTACTCGGGGTGGTATAGGGGGCGGGGGTTGCTGTTGCTTTGCGGCGCGGGGGTCGGGGGGGCTTATTTGTGGTTGGCGGTACTGGGGGGGTTATTGGGGGCGGGGTAGGACCCCCATCGACATCTCGATCTGCAGTGGGGTGTCCAAATCGCCACTTCGTCCCTCCACTATGCGTACCCCTTCGATTCGTTGGGTACGGTAGCCGACGAAAGAAACCTCCAGGTCGTAAGTGCCGGGGCTCAGTGGGATGGAAAACCACCCCTCAAAATCAGTGGCCGCCCCGGCTACAAACGTCCCCGCCCGATAGGCGATCACGTTGGTCCCGATTAGCGGCTCCCCGCTCCCTTGATCCACGACGCTCCCCCTCAGGAGTGGCTGCC
>CALCCH010000110.1 GCA_937899855.1 uncultured Saprospirales bacterium
ATGACCATGCCTTGAGGGTGGGCCCACCCAAGCCCCAAAATCTGTCTAGTCGCCCCGAAGTCTGCTCCGAAGTCTGCTCCGAAGTCTGCTCCGAAGTCCGTCTACAATCGCGCCCCCAGGCCCAAGGCTAATTTTCAATCGCATCAGTCATTCCTCTTTTGCCATTCCGCTGCTTTTACCGCTATACTACGGATATCTAATCAGCCCCCAATCCATCTTCATGGACCAGCCAATAACGACCGGGGAAGCAGCAGGCCTCTCCTGCTCCGTACCATTTACTCCACCTTTCCTAAGTCTTCCGCTTCTTCTTCTTAGCCGCGGGAAACAAAACATTGTTGAGAATCAGGCGGTAGCCGGGAGACTGGGGATGGAGGTTCAAGTCCGTTTCGGGATCGTTGACGAAGTGGCGGTAATCCTCGGGGTCGTGACCACCGTAAAACGTCCAGGTGCCTTGTCCGTAGTTGTTGTGGATGTAGCGCACTTCGTTGGCGGGTTTGTTTTCGCCGAGTACCAGCACATCCGATTTGAGGTATTTTTTACGGAAGGCGGTGGTTTGGCCCATAAACCCTTTGACCGTACGGGTGTGGTTTTGGGTCAGCATGGTGGGGACGGGGTCCCATTTGGCGGAAAAATCGAAGAGGGTAAAATAGTCCGTCTCGGGGGAAATGTTGCGGTTGTTGCTGTGGTCGATGGTAGAATGCTCGTAGACGAGGGGGTCGCGCATCAGTTCAAAATTTTGGAAAGCGAGGGTTTGGCTGTAGTCCAGCTTGCTCTGCGCCTGGGGATCGGCGGGATCGCCATCGTACATGTATTCGCAAATGTCGATGCCTTCGGAAGCCAGGGCCAGGTCGTAGGTGTCGGTAGCCGAGCACATGGCAAACATAAAACCACCGCTGCCGATATATTCTTTGAGTTTTTTGACGACCGCCAGCTTCATTTGCGAGACCTTGCTAAAACCCAGGCTTTGGGCCAGGCTTTCCATCCGAGCGACATTTTCCTTATACCAGGCGTGATTGTGGTAATTGCGGAAAAAACGACCGTACTGCCCCGTAAAATCTTCGTGGTGCAGGTGGAGCCAGTCGTATTCGGGCAGCTTATCCTCCAGCACTTCGCGATCGTACACGGTCTCGTAGGGAATTTCGGCGTAGGTCAGGACGAGGGTCACGGCATCGTCCCAGGGTTGGATTTTTTCCCCTTTGGCGTTGACGTCAGGGGTGTAGACAGCCACTTTGGGAGCGACTTCTAGTTTGATGGCATCCATATTTTCTTCGGGGTCGGCGATCTCGGCCAGGATGTTATTGTACTGCGCATCCGGGATGATTTCGTAGCTGACGCCACGGGTCAGGCATTCGTTTTCGAAGGCTTTGTTGTGCTTGAAAGCAAAACTGCCCCCCCGGTAATTGAGCAGCCAGTAGGCCTCCACGCCATTGTTGAGCACCCAGTAGGTGATGCCGTAGGCTTTGAGGTGATTCTTTTGGCCTTCATCCATGGGTAACATCAGGTAAGCTGCCGTAGCGGGCAGTGCCCCCAGGACCAAAAAGCAGCAAAGGACCACGCATTTCTTTATCATTTCCATAATTTCAAAGGTATTTGCCCTTCTCTAACGAAGGTTTCCAAACTTTGGTTTGGGAAGGAGGAAAAAATAAGCGCAAAAGAGTCGGGTAAAACCCCTGTTTTGTACATCGGGGAAGCCGGGCATGAAAAGCGTACCCCGTCTACGTCCGTGCTGTCTTTTACCCATTTGCTCGGCAGGGGGGGCCGAGGTCGCGCCCGGATGGAATCCCGCAACTGGTTGGGGAAGTCCGGTGGGTAAAAATACTCGAACGCTTTCGGGCCCGGCGGGGGTAGGCCCAAAATGGGGATACGGGGGTAGGATACCGGGAATTTTTAACATTTGGCTTCTCCACACTTTTATTAACTTGCGGCGCGTTTCCCATTCGGAGAAGCGGGCGCCTAGCGACCGTATTTTCTGGGGAAAATTGTAACTAATCCGAGGCTTTGGGGTTAGAATAAGCAACCAAAACTCGGGCGGGATTTATCCCGAGTCCCAAAAGCAAATCATCATTCATGGAGAACATCAGTTTTCAGTATCCCACCTGGTACTTGCTCTTTTGCGCCCTACTGGGGCTGGCCTACGCCGTCTTTTTGTACTACCGCGACCAATCCTTCCGCGAGCAATCCGAGCGCATGAGCTGGTTGCTGGGGCCGCTGCGTTTTCTGACGGTGACTTTACTGAGTATTCTCCTGCTCTCGCCCCTACTCCGTTCGATCACCAGCGAAGCCAAAAAGCCAGTGGTGATTTTGGCGCAGGACCAGTCCGAATCGGTGGCCGCGGCGATGAACGCGGAAGAGCGGGAGGCTTACCAGCAGAACTTTGCGAACCTGAGCCAGGAGTTGGCCGCTGATTACGATTTGAAGGAATACGCTTTTGGGGGGGAGGTGCGCGAAGGGGTTGACTTTAGCTTTGCCGATAAGGTGACCAATATTTCCAAACTGCTTCAGGAATTATACGACCTGTACAGCAATCAAAACCTGGGGGCAGTTATTGTGGCGACCGATGGCATTTACAACGAGGGCAGCAATCCCATCTACGGGGGTAGCCGCCTGGCGGCGCCAGTCTACACGGTAGCCTTAGGCGATACCACGGCGCGTAAGGACCTGGTACTCAAGCGGGTTTTTCACAATAAGATTGCTTATCTGGGGGATAAATTTAGCGTTCAGGTGGATGTATCGGCCCGCAATTGTGAGGGAGGGCTGAGCAATCTGAACGTCTACCGCATCGACAATGGCCAGACCACCCGCCTCCAGCAAATCCCCCTGCGGATTGATCGGAGCGACTTTTTCCGAACGGAAGAAATCCTCCTCGACGCGGCCCAAAGTGGGGTCCAACGCTACCGCGTTTCCCTCAGCACCCTGGATGGAGAAGTTTCTACTTCCAACAACAGCAAGGATTTCTTCGTCGACGTTCTCGACGCCCGACAAAAAATCCTACTCCTCGCCAACTCCCCCCATCCCGACCTCTCCGCCATCAAACAATCCCTGAGCAGCAACAAGAACTACGAAGTCACCATCGCCTACATTCAGGATCCTCAGATCAACGTAGCTGCTTACGACTTTGCGGTATTGCACCAACTGCCCAGCCGTACCCAGTCCGCCGAGGGGCTACTAGCGACGATGAACCAGCGAAAAATTCCCCGGCTGTTCATTACGGGTAGCCAGACCGATTTTCGAGCCCTCAATCAGCAGCAGTCCCTGCTGAGTATCCAGTCGGATGGCCGCACTACC
>CALCCH010000111.1 GCA_937899855.1 uncultured Saprospirales bacterium
GGGTCAAGCTCCACCAAATTCTCCGCGAAGGAATGGCGGTGATGGTGCAGGTCCGGGTCGAATTCCACGAGCGCTTCGGAATGACCCTGAGCATCCAGGAAGTAGACGGGGATTATAGCTTGGGCCAATTGGCCCTCAATCGCCAACTGGCCCTCCAGCAACTGGAGACGGAGGACTTGCTCGATCGCAACAAAAAAATGGCCCTCCCCCCGGTATTGCAAAACCTGGCCGTCATCTCGTCCCTCCAGGCCGCGGGTTATCAGGACTATCAGCAGCAGTTGCGGGAAAATCCTTATGGCTACGCCTTCCACAGCCGCCTCTTTCCCGCCGCCGTTCAGGGCAGCAACGCCGTGGCCGAGGTCATCCGCCAGTTGGCGCAAATCGCTGGCCAGGCCGACCGCTACGAAGCCGTTTTGATCCTGCGGGGGGGCGGCGCCAAATTGGACCTCCTGGCCTTCGACGATCTCGATCTGGCGCGGGCGGTGGCCCAGTGCCCGCTGCCCGTACTGGTCGGCATCGGTCACGAGGTCGACGAAACCGTGCTCGATCTGGTGGCCCACCGTTCACTCAAAACGCCCACCGCCCTGGCCGATTTTATCCTTCACCACAATACCCTTTTCGAAAGCCAGCTCCTCCAATTGGGGCAAGAGCTCCAACGGAGCACGCAACAGGAACTCCGGCGCGCCGAATTGGAACTGAACCACCTTGCCCAAAATCTGGGCTTTCAAAGTCGCCTCCAAGTTCGCCGTGCCGAGCGATTGCTGGACTTCGTCACCCAACGTCTCGTTCCCGACCTCCAACTCCGCCTCCGTAGCGCGGAAAACCACCTGGCGCTCCTGGCCCAACGGGTCCAACTGCTCGATCCCGAAGCGTGCCTACGGCGGGGCTATTCGATCACCCTCCACCGCGGCCGTGCCTTGCCCCCCGCAGAGAACCTAAGCCCCGGCGCGGAACTCGAAACACGGCTCCACGGCCGCCGAATTTACAGTAAAGTCAGTAGAGATGAAAAAGAATGAAACTTACCAATCGGCCCTGGAAGAACTCCAAAACCTGGTCGATCAACTACAGTCCAACGAAATTGCCATCGACGAGCTGTCCGAACGGGTAGAACGGGCCCAGACCCTGATTGCCTTCTGCCGTGAAAAACTGCGGAGCACCGAAACGACGATCGACCGCTTGCTGGGCGATGATTAACGAACGCCTCCGTTTTTAAGAAAGGCTTGACTGCCCCGCCCCTCCACTCGGAGGAAGTACGCTCCCGCTACCAGTCCCGAAATCCCAATCGGCTGGCCCGGCTCCAGGCGCCCACGTTGTACGATCCGCCCCCCGGCATCCCAAATGAGGTAAGACGCCGTCCGCGCGCCTTCCACCACCAACCAGTCACTCGCCGGATTGGGAAAAATCCGAATGGGATCCGGGACCACCGGTTCCCGCTGCGCGCTGACGATCCCTTCCACCCGATAGCGCAGCACCAAATAATTGGCCAACTCCGTACCATCCTGAGCGCGAAATACCAAATCGTAGGGCTGACCTCGGACGTGCTCCTGCTCCACAATCCAGGTAAAGCTGGCCCGCCCTTCGCGGTCGCTCACGCGGGTGAAGTCAAAGCTGGGGCGGGTCTGAAAAAAGTCGTCTAGCCCCGAGCGGGTACTCAACACCAATTCCTGATTGAAGGGAAACTCCTCGACGTTGGCCGACAATTCCAAACGTACCGTATCGCCTACTTCCACGGACTGGATACCACCGGGCGGTGGGGCCACATCGAGACTCGGTAGGGGCCATTCCCCATCCTGAACAATGATGATCAAATCCCGAATGAGCCGTCCCCGGACTTGTCCGTTGCGGTGGGAGGTGATTTCGTAGGCAATCGAATACACGCCCGTCCAGGTTGGGACCTCCCACACTAACAGACCCGTTTCGGTATCCAGCACCAGGGCGCTTGGGGGCGCGCCGTTGACCTGATTGGGAAAGCTGTAATTGGGAACGTCCTGGTCGGGCATCATCTGGGGGCGAATCAGTCGGTAGCTCGTACTGTCACCATCGGGGTCGAAGGCCACGGGGGTGTGGACAAAACGCCTGCCTGCGTAGGCGATGTCGACCGGGGCTTGAAGCAGTTGGGGAGAATGATTGAGTTCGGGGCCCAGTACAAATTCCGTTTCAACGTACATGGGGATATGGTCCGAATTGGGAGGATTGAGGGTGACGATGCCCTGCTGACGGTTGTCGTCGAATAGGGCAATGGTATAGGTGCCCCAATCGGCATAACGGTGCTGGGCCCGGTAGACATTCCTCTGGTAGTTGTTTGCCAAAATCTCCCCGTCGGGAATCGAATTGTTATCGGCGTCGGGGCCGTTGACCCGGTGGATCCAGGTACTCGTACCGTCGCCCCACTGGAGTTCGAGACTGTCGCGCGAAGCCGCCGTGGAGATGGCATTGGTATAAGTCACGAGGCTACAATCGATGGTGTAGGCATCGACTTGGAGGTAGGTGATTTCGGCGGTGCGGTTGTGGCTGGCGCTGGCTGAAAAGCGCAAGATGGTAAGGCCGAGCAGGCAAAGCATTAGTTTTTTCATGGCGGTGTATTTTTTGGTGATTCCTCCGGGAATCATTGAAAGGCAAAGGCCGTCGGGACGATTCCCGCGGCAAAGGTATCAATTGGGCTGGCCCGGTTCAAATCAAAGCGGACAATTTCCCCCCGTCGGCTAAAGTCGAGGGCATTGGCGGCCAGCAGGAAGCCCGTCGTGGGGTCGACGGCGTAAGCGTTGAAGCTCACGTCCAGGAAGGGGACGAGGCTGAGGCTGGTTTGTCGGATGCCGTGTTCGTAGGTCCAGTTGTTGTTGACGAAATAGAGCTGGTCGCCCGCCCGGTTGATGACCAGGTTGCGGGCGCCCGCGGTGAGGGGAAAGGCCAGTTCGGCCCGGTCGTTGCTCACCCGCACGAGGCGGCCCGGGGTATTGTCGGGGCTACTGGGATCCTGAAAATTGACCAGCACCCCGCCACAGAGGGTCCAGATTCCTCCCTCGTTGTCTTCGACCAGGTCGACTGGGTTGACGCCCACCTCGATGGTTTTGAGAAAGCGGTCGCTGGTGGCGTCGATTTTACTCAGCAAAGAGTCCGGGGCAAAGCCCCCCGAATTGGCGACGAAGACGGCGGGCCCTTGCGCAATCATCCGACCCGGTCCGCCCGGCGTTCGGATGCTTCCCACGATGCTCCGACTGGGGACGTCTACGATCTCGATGCTGCCCGTCAGGCCATTGGCTCCCCACTGGCTGACGTAAATCTTGTTGGGGTTGACGACCAGCAAGTGCTGTGGATTGGCCAGCCCCTCGATGCTGTCCAGGAAGCTGAAATCGTCGGCATTGACGATGGTGAGGCGATTGCTGCGGTTGGAGAGCACAAAGGCCTCGTTGCCGATAAAGACCAGGTCGCGCAGGTCGTTGCCGAGTTGGGGGCTGAGGTTGGCCTTGAGGTAAATATTGGTGACCACTTGCTGGCACTCGCGTTGGTAGAAACTGACGGTACCGTTGGCCACATCGTCGTTGCCACGGTTGAGCACAAAAATGCCCTCGGGGTAGCTGGTGATTGCTTTGGGGCGGGGGCTATCGTCTTCGTTGCGGCAGGCGGCGAGGAGACCGAGGAGGCCAAGGCATAAAATCGTGCGCTGCATCATCCGGGTCATGGTACGGCGGTGGTTTTTAGGAGGGGAAGAGGGGTAGGGCAAAGATAAGCCATAATTGCCCAAGTCGACATAGCCTTTTTGGGGTACATTGGGTATTGGCAAGATACTAGGGGGTGGCGATCGGTCGGAGGGAAAGGAGGGAGCGGTCCCAAAACCGTTGGGGACGGTGGGGTATTTTGCCCTGAAGATAGTAGACCAAAAGGGCCAGTAGGGTACCGATGGCGGCGCCGAGGACGACGTCTTTTAGAAAGTGTTGGACCAAATAGATGCGGGAAATCCCCACCAGCAGGGCGGCGAGAAAGCAGAGGGGGGCCGTCCAGCGCTTGCGCTTGGCCAAGAGGGCGAGAAAGCCGTAGATGGCGAAGGCGGACATGGTATGACCGGAGGGAAAACTCGTCGGTCCGGTCAGCAGGTGGACCCCTTCTACGAGTTGGAGATCCTCCAGCTCGCCGAGTTTGCTAAAGTAAACCGAGGGGCGATCGTGGGCAAAAAGTTGTTTGGTGAGGTAGCTGACCAGGGTCACCAAAACACCGATGAGCGGTACGAGGAGGGCGTAGCGAAAGCGAACGAAAAGGAGTCCCAAAAGGGCGAGCAAGTAAATGGGTTCTTCCCCCATTTGGGTAAAGTAGCGGAAAAACCAGTCGCCCGCGGGGCTGCGGCGCTCGCTGAAAAAGCGAATGGCGGCTCCCTGCTCGATGCTGGCCAGCAGGATCAGACCCAGCAATAGGAAGAGGCCTACGGCAAAAAAATAAATACGGTTGCTAGACAAAATCGACTTGATGCGCATCAGCTGGCTTCGGTTTCAGTTTCGGCTTCGACTTCGGTCTTTTTGGAGCGGAAGAGCCGGGTAAAAAATGCGGTGTACTTATCGATGTTGATGATCTTGGAATCGTTCATGGCGCGCCAAGTTAGGATGATTCCGATGGGAAACAAAATAATATTGGGCAACCAGGCCGCCAGCACGGCATCGATGACGAAGGTCTCGGCCACTTTTTTACAGAAGATCGTCATCACGATAAAGGCGATGAAAAAAAAGATGGACACCAAGATGGGATAACCAAAACCTCCTTTGCGAATGATGGCTCCCATGGGGGCTCCGATAAAGAGAAAAATGAAGCAGACGGCGGCCATCCCAAATTTTTCGTGGAGGGAGTACTGGTGTTTGACCCGCGACTCGCGCAGTCGATCGAGGCTGCGTTCGGTAGATTCGGCCTGGCTGGTGATGGTGCGCAAGATGGATTTGGCGCGGGAGTACAGGGGCAAGCGTTCTTTTTTGGGGAAGGTGGCCAACCAACTGTCGTACTGATCGAGGGGTCGGGTGAGGACCTGCTGCTAGGGTTGGTTGCCCCGGCCG
>CALCCH010000112.1 GCA_937899855.1 uncultured Saprospirales bacterium
TTTTGGCGCCTCGTCGGAACGCAAATGACCACTCCCTCGCCAACAAAAACATTTTAAGATGGCTTCTAGATTCATTGCATTTTGTTCTGTAAAATCGAACTCGGGTCGCTCCATCTGCGTCCCGAGTTTTTTGTTGTCTGGGATATGCCTTATATTTATGAGTGATTAATCACTCATTTTTTTAGTACACCACTATGAAGAACGTCATTATCACCGGAGCCAGTGGAATGGTGGGGGGCCTGATTTTGCAAGAATGCCTGGAGCGCGGCGATGTCGGTCGAGTCACCGTACTGGTCCGTCGGACCCTGGGCATCACGCATCCCAAATTGCGGGAGGTCATCCACTCGGATTTCACTCATTTTGAGCCCGACAGCGATTTCCTACGCGACCAGCAGGTCGCTTATTTTTGCATCGGCGTTTATACTGGCACCGTCGATCGCGAGCGGTTCCGCCAGATTACGGTCGACTATCCCCGCTTTTTTGCGGAGGCGCTGCTGGCGGCTAGCGGGCCTCAGCTGGCCTTCTGCCTACTCAGCGGGCAGGGAGCCGATCGGTCGGAAAAGAGTCGGATTGCCTTTGCCAAGGACAAGGGCATTGCGGAGAACCATTTGCTCGGGCTGGGCTTTGAGCGGGTACACCTCTTCCGCCCCGGCTTTATCTACCCGGTGACGCCCCGGGCGGAGCCCAATTTTAGCTACCGCCTCATGCGCTGGCTCTATCCCAATTTCCTCTCCAAGGTATACCCCAATATCGGTTTGACCTCGGTTCAGCTCGCGGCCGTGATGACCGAGGTGGGCCTCCGGGGGGGATCCTTGGATACCTACGAAAACCGGGACCTCCGCCAACATCCGAGGGCCACTAGCGAAGCCCCAATTTAAGACCGAGCAAGGCCAATCGGACCCGGGGGAAGTACAAACTTTTTGTACCTTTGCAAAAAACAACGTACCCATGTTGAGCGACTCCCCATCCACCATCGCAACCAGCTTACTAACGGACTTTGACATTTCCCTTTTTCAGTCGGGCAAGCACTTTCGGCTGTACGAAAAACTCGGCAGCCGCCTGACGGAGATCGACGGCGTGGCGGGGGTATACTTTGCCGTTTGGGCGCCCAATGCCCGCGAGGTATCCGTGATCGGAGACTTCAACCGTTGGCAGGGGGGGCGGCACCAGCTGTACCCTCGCTGGGACAACTCGGGCATCTGGGAAGGCTTTGTCCCGGGTTTGGAGCGGGGGGCGCTGTACAAGTACCGCATCATTGCCCCGGACGGTCGACGCCTGGCCAAGGGCGATCCCTTCGCCCTCTACTGGGAGACGCCACCGCAAACGGCTTCGGTAGTGTGGGATTCCAAGTACGCCTGGAAGGATCAAGACTGGATGAAAAAGCGCCAGCAAAACGCGGGGCAGCCCCAGGCCTTTTCGGTGTA
Organism: uncultured Saprospirales bacterium; assembly: GCA_937899855.1. Lineage (GTDB taxonomy): Bacteria > Bacteroidota > Bacteroidia > Chitinophagales > Saprospiraceae > CALLVY01. Next base: position 1,425 of record CALCCH010000112.1, read on the forward strand.
CGAAGTACATTTGGGTTCCTGGCGCAAAAAAGACCGGCGGCAGTCGCCAAGCTACCGCGAGCTAGCGGAGACCTTGGTGCCCTACGTGGCGGATTTGGGTTTTACCCACGTGGAGTTTATGCCCGTGATGGAGCACCCCTACGATCCGTCCTGGGGCTACCAGATCACCGGATACTTTGCCCCCACGAGCCGCTTTGGTACGCCCGAAGATTTTATGTACCTGGTCGATGCCTTCCACCGGGCCGGAATCGGAGTACTGCTCGATTGGGTCCCCTCCCACTTCCCGACTGACGCCCACGGACTGGCCGATTTTGACGGAACGCACCTCTACGACCACGAGGATCCCCGCCAGGGCTTCCACCCCGATTGGAAGAGCGCCATCTTCAACTACGGCCGTCACGAAGTCCGCGCCTTTCTGATTTCCAACGCCCTATTTTGGCTCGAACGCTACCACATCGACGGCCTACGCGTCGATGCCGTAGCCTCCATGCTCTACCTCGATTACTCTCGCGACGATGGCCAGTGGATCCCCAATCAGTACGGAGGGAATGAGAACTTGGAAGCCGTGGACTTTCTCAAAGAATTCAACGAAACCGTTTACCGCGAATTTCCCGATGCCATCACCATCGCCGAAGAGTCGACGGCATGGACGGGCGTATCGCGCCCCACGTACACGGGTGGGCTGGGCTTTGGTCAGAAGTGGATGATGGGTTGGATGCACGATACGCTCAAGTACTTTAAGGAGGATCCTATCCACCGCAAGTACCACCACAATGCCATCACCTTTAGCTTGGTCTACGCCTTTACCGAAAACTTTATGTTGCCCCTCTCCCACGATGAGGTGGTACACGGCAAGGGGGCCCTGATCGATCGCATGCCCGGTGACGAGTGGCAGCGTTTTGCCAATATGCGCTTGCTCCTTGGCTACATGTTTACCCACCCGGGCAGCAAGCTGCTTTACATGGGTGGCGAATTTGCCCAGACCAGCGAGTGGAGCCTGGAGCGGGGCTTGGATTGGTGGTTGCTGCCCTTCCAGTACCACCAAGGCGTACAGCAGTGGGTCAAAGCGCTCAATCATTTTTACACCAGCCATCCCAGCCTGTACCACCACCAATTTGCCCCGGAGGGCTTCGAATGGGTAGAGCTACACGATGGCAACAACAGCGTGGTGATTTACCTGCGTAAGGGAGAGGCGACAGATAAACCCCTTCTGGTGCTCTGCAACTTTACGCCCGTGGTCCGCGAGGAATACCAAGTGGGCGTACCCGGAGGGGGACAGTGGAAGTGTGTTCTCAATGGCGACGATGCGAGCTATGGGGGCAGTGGCTACGAGCTACCGGCGAAGGTAAAGGCGGAGCGGAAGACGGCGCAGGGGCGGGACCATTCGCTGGTGCTGAGCCTACCGCCGCTGGCGGTGACGGTGTGGGTGCCTCTGCGGTGTAGTGTGCCGATGCAGCTGGTAGCCATGTCGGCGTTGCAGGGGACGCGAAAGGCTCGGGGGAAGCTGGGTAAGAAAGAGGGGTGAAAATAATACCCGAGCACTGAGCTGGTGCTCAACGGACTTCCAAGCCGGGCGCCTTCGCATCCACCAAGGTCGTGATACAGATTTTTTGCTGCTCGTCTCCAAAGCACTTTTGGATTCCCCGGCCTAAGTGAAGTAGTACCTTCGCCCCTACCGGAAAATTAGCAAAGGCCGACTGCTCTACCACCAATTGCCCGTTATCGGCTACCTCCCGTAATATACAGGGGACCCCCTCTGCACAAATGGCCAAATAGGCCCATTCGTTATCGGGATTTGCATCCCAAGTTAGCTCTAGGTCTTGATCTTTGAACAGGTAATCGCCCCATCCAATACTACTCCGTACGTTTAGCGCTGGACTAACGGCGACGCTGGTCTCGAAGGGGGCGAACTCCGCATGATCGGATTGCAGACTTACCATTACGGACTGCCCGAGAAATTCCTCCGCCAAAATGTCGGGGTAGGTGATGTAGCGCTGACTGCTGGAACGCGCTTCCAATTTTTCATCACCAATTCGGAGCAGTCCAGCATCTACCGGAGTATCCTCCTCCAAGAATACAGCGGCAAATTCGGCACTGATGTTACGAGCCCCCTGTTCGAAGTTCTCGTTAAACTTGATCAAAATTTGAGCATCGGCATTGCCGCTCGTTTGCAGGGACTCAAACTGTGGTAATCGGTCTAACTCACGCGTCGATTCAAACGTGGGATCCAATTCTTTCTGGCAAGCCCCGAAGCAAAAAGCTAGGGAAATTAACAATAAGGGGAAGCTTACAATATCCTTCATGGTATTTAGATTAAAATTATTCGCAATTTAATTCACAAGAACAGGCCCTGCACCTGCGCACGGTCAAATAATTTCGAGCGGGCCAATCTTGATCAAAATCTGGTCGGGTAGCCGAAGCAAACGCTGCCTCGACTACCAATTGGGGCCTCCCCGTTTCGCAGCGCCAGTTCTTCGTATTCTCGTCGTAACGTCGTTCGTTGGAGCAATGTAAATCACTGCCACCGTGGCAGCAGAGACTACAATCTTGTAATTCGATTTCCATTAGAATTGCATAGGCCCCCACATCGGGTACCATCACCGTCCATTGGACTCCTTGATTAAAGTCGGTGTATTTTTGAAATTCAAATTCATCATCTATGGTATTACTTGGCCCGCCAAAGGGGCTTGGATCGGGAATAATGGTCCCACCGTTGTCAATGGAGGCCGTACGAATCTCAATCTCTACGTCCGCAATAAAGTTCTCTTGCGGGTTGCAGAAGGTATTGAGTTGTTGGTTGATGGCAGTGGCAATCTCGGTACCCGATAGTTCGATAATCAAACGCTCGGGGTCGGCATTTCCGTTATTAAGTTCCTCCAGTGGATCACAGCCGTCACAGCTAGTGATGAGCAAAAATAGTAGGAGAAGATGGTGAAACTGTGGCATAGGCTTCATTATTTTCTTGATCAGGTAGAAAAGCACATTCGGCACGTGCCTTCCCTGGGATGGAAAACAAGCCCGAATGACTATGCACAGCTCTCCTTGAAGAATTAAGGAGTATAACTCATTGCTTACAAATTAGCATTTTATTTGTTACGACGCAAGTTTGCTCCTGCGTTTTAACCACAGCAGCACCACTCCACGGTTGTGGTTTTGACCAAACGCCTAGCTATTTCGCCGTTTCGTATACCAAGCGAACCAAAGCGGGTTGGACATCGGAATAACCATAGACTGCACTTACGGTTTCGATCAATTCGCGATCTGGGCGATTTTTTCCCGGGTAATTTGTGGAGTAAGTGTTGGTCTTTGGACTGGTTAAAGGTTTTGACAATGGGCGAGAATGCTAGTCTGATACTACCCTCGGTAGAGCGCAAATACTTTTGTTCCTCGGGATAGCGGTGGGCCATCATCACCGCTCTAGCATTAAGAAATAACGCCCTCACTCGGCCATTGCACTCCCGGTCGAACCCAAAGTGAGGCGCCGTATTGGGTCTCTCGATTTACGGGGGCGTACTCGTGTAGGCGTAAAAAATCATCGAAGAGGCCCTCTCCCACCGTTCCAACGGCTTCGTCATTGTAAGCAACTTGCAAGCCATCTACGTACATCT
>CALCCH010000113.1 GCA_937899855.1 uncultured Saprospirales bacterium
TTAGCACCGGGCGGATGGATGACATCATCAACGTAGCCGGTCATCGGCTGTCGACGGCGGAGATGGAGGAGGTTGTGGCCGCCCACCCCGCCGGGGCCGAGTGTGCCGTGATTGGGGTGTACAACGAATTGAAGGGACAGGTGCCGGTGGGTTTTGTCGTGCTCAAATCGGGCATTGAGATCTTGGAAGAGGAGCTGGAAAAAGAGATCATCCAAATGGTCCGGGAGAAAATTGGGGCCGTCACCGCCTTTAAACGGGCCGTGGTCGCCCAGCGACTTCCCAAGACCCGCTCGGGCAAAATTCTGCGCAAGGTCATGCGTTACATTACCGACAAAAAGTCTTTTAATCCTCCCTCTACGATTGAAGATATCAGCGTGCTGGGGGAAATTGAGGCCCTGGTGGAAGCCAAAAAAATTGGACGTTTGGGCCAGTAGTAGCGTTTAGTTAGTGAGTATTTGGGTAACACAAAAAATTAGAAGATGAAAACAAATGGCATCAGCGCAGCCCTGCGCGACAATTTGGCCAAAATCGTGGGCGGTCAAATCGCCGCGATCTATCTCGAAGCGGGAAGGAGTGTACTGGGAGATCACTTGGCGGTGAACGGGAGTGGGATGGTGGTCATTGAGGTCAACCGGGGAGCGACGCATTACAAGTGGCGCTTGAAATTTCACGCGGAGGTGGCTACCGAATTTTACGGCGAGTTTTACGAATGGCAGGGCCAGGTTCCCATTCGGGAGCGTTACGACCCGAAGACCAGCGCGCTCAACTACGACCGCGCCACGGGGGAAGACCCCCGGCAGTACCCCTGGTATGTGGACCTGGCTCCCCGGAAGGAGGAGGACCCCCAAGATACCCTTACCATCCAGTCGATCCGACTTTACCACTACGTGGCCGCATTTGCCGAGGCGGGGCAGGCCCCGGAGCGGGAAGACTACCTGGCCCTCATCGAGATCACCACCGCTACGGGCCGCCAGATCCTCATCGAGGAAGACGATCCCCGACATACGTTTTGGATGTATTTTGACGATCCCGACCGCCTGGCCGCTCGCCTGGCCGAGGTCCACGATGATCCGGGGCCTACCTTGGGGCAGCGGCGCTACCAACTGAGACACGAATTCCGCTGAGGGGGTACCCAGCAAGCAGGAACACCGATTCACCAGAAAAAAATATACTTTGAAAACCATTAAAATTTACGAATTGGGCCGTTTGACGCTCCAAGGCTCCCCGGTGGATTTCTGGCGGCACCTGGAAAACAAGTTTGCCGCCGCGAAGTCCTACCGGGTCAAAAAACCAACCGAATCCGCGCCCCCCTTACGCATCGTTCCAACCCTCAGGCCCCGGGGGATATTTCGCTGGAGAATCATTGCCACGGAAATTTTGGCCAGCGCTCCCAAGGATGGCGAAGTCCAGCTGCTGGTCCAACTCAATTTGGGGACTGCGGTGGGCATCGTGATTTACCTCCTGCTGCTGGTCTTCCTCTTGGTAGGCTATTCCCTTCGTGGCGCGTGGAGCTCCGTTGGGTATTTGTTCTTAATGGTATTGGTTTGGGCGGTGATTATCGCCCTACTGACGCGCTTCGAGCTGCGCTACCACCAACGGAATACCCGGGAATTATTGGAGGATCTGGAAGTCCTGGCGGGCAGCAAGCCAGCGGCTTGATGCGTAAGGTAAGTGGGGGTGGCCGTTACTAAATAAGCAATATGAAAAATGGACCCTACCGCATTGCCCTGGGATTGGCCTTGACTGGTGTCTTACTGCTGGTCAACGAAATGGACCACTTTTACAATTACCTAAAGCCCGAAAGCCTCCTCCTACACTTTGGCCTGTTGGGGCTGGTTCTGGCCCTTGCGGGATTGGGCTACTGGCGCCTTCAAAGCAGCACCTTCTTACCGACCGACCGTTTGGGCTGGTCAACACTTATCTTTACCCTCCTGGGCGCCGTTGTCCTGAGCCTGGCCGGGGGAAGTAAGCTGAATCGGCACTGGTCGACGGAAACGCCTTCCTGTACCGCCTTTGAAGTCATCGCCAACGCGACCCCACCCGGCTACCGCAGCGCTCGCTACTTTCTCCAAGTCGCCTCCGCCGACCGCTTCAAGGAAGTCACCATCAGCGAAGCGGACTGGCAGTCCACCACTGTGGACCAAGCGGTGAATATTTGCGATCATCCGGGGGGCTTGGGCTATCGTTTTCACACCCTGGCGGCGGAATAATGGCGTATGGAAAAAGAAGCCCAAGCCCGCAAACAACGGATGGCTGGCGCCGCTCGTTCTACTGGCAAACGTGCTCGGGGATAATCGCAGGGCTCCGCCGAGCCACAACAGCCAACCTTATGAAAAGTGCTTTTTATCCGCTGATCCTCAGCGTGGGATTCGCTCTCCTGGCGTGTGGAGAAAACGCCGAGAATACTTCCAATACTTCCGTAAGGCAAGCCCAACCCCCCGCAGCGGCGGCGCCACCCGCTCCTTCCCCGCCCGATTTGCTCCCGCCGCCCGTTCCAACCTACTACGAACACCGCTACGTCGTGGCCCGGTCGGGTTTGAACTACCGTGCTGCCCCCCGGGGGGAGGTGCTGGGAAAATATCCCCTCAACACATCGCTCAAAATCATCACCGACTCCAAGATCACCGAGCAGGTCGTGGACGCGGGAAAGACCCTTTTGGGAACGTGGTTGGGGGTGGAAAAGGGGTCGGCTACCGTTTACGTCTTCGGAGGCTATCTGGCGCCCAATCCGCTCCGGTCGGCCCTTCGGTTGTACTACGCCGAGCCCTACTACGAGGCAGCGGATGGATCGACCCGGACGGGATTTCTCAACCTGTCAGAAACCTACTTTGCCCACCGCGATCCCGAGCGCCGGGATGGGGAGCCCCTTCCCCTGCTGAGCGAGGCGGACCTGGCCTACGACACCATCCGCTTGGATGCGCCAAGGCGGCGGCAGTTTTTAAAACGGGCCGGAATCAGCGAATCGGATCAGGTGTTTATCTACCATTTGCGGGACGGTCGGGTCACTACCTTGCCGGTTAGGCAGCTGCCGGTACTGGCTTGCATCAACGTTTATTTTTCCGCCGGCGATTACGACAAAAGCGAACTGGATTACGAATTTGGATTTGACCTGGGTAAAAATGCCTACGGCGATTTTGCCGCCGTCGGATCGTCCAATCCCTTCCGAAGCGGAAAGCTGACCCCCATGATTTGGACCCCCATTGCCCCCCAAGAATTTCCCCATCCCTTCGACCCGGATCGACTGTTGGGCGATCGAAAAAGAAGACTGGCCGGCTACCGGGCTAAGGAATGCTTTCGCTTCTCTACCGATAGCCTGGATTACTACGTCCAAAATTTGGTGAAGGAGCGGGGATCTATCCACCGCTATTTGGTCGTTGTCGATGCCAAGACCGGTACCTTGGTTTTTGAGGATTACCAGGTGGAGAGCGAGGGAACCAGCCTGACCGCTTTGCGCAGCGACGGCAGCGACTTGCGGGAGCAAATGCAGTGGACGGGGCAGCTCCTCCAGGACCGAGCCACCGTGATGTTTGGCTTTGCTTACTACAGCTTTAGCTGCCCCTTCCTCACCGTGCTGGACCCCACGGAGCCTCCCGTAGCGATCCTTTGCGACAATCGACATTGAAGGGAGGGGGCGATTCGTACTACCGATTTTGCTTTGCACTCCCTCTCCGTCCGGGTCAATTCCACGGGATAATTGTAAATAGTCGGCACTAATCGCTATTTTGGTGAAGCTCCAAATGCACCCGGGGCCTTTTCCAACATCAACGGACTAAATTGCCACCATGAATCCTAAACTTACCGCCCTATTGATCGGTACGGCCTTTTTTGCTTGTACCGAAGAACAACCTCCTCGCACCTCCTCCGCCGCGCCCCCTATGCCTACCCCCTCCACCACACCCATTAGTGTCACGGGAAAAGAGGCCGTGATCTACACGACGGCCAGCGAGACTTCCCTCCGACTGG
>CALCCH010000114.1 GCA_937899855.1 uncultured Saprospirales bacterium
CGTCGTGCCCTACTGGCGGGCCCACCCAAGCCCCAAATTCTGCCTCGCCCCCAAAATCTCCCACCCACACACTTCCCCTCCCTCCCCCCTCCTCCTTTCCCAAGTTCCCGACCGCCAACCATCAACTGGTAAGCGCCAGCAATTTCCGCCCTCCCCCACTTCTTCCTCCTCCGGCTGGCCATCCGGCCCCAAACTTGTAGGTAAACCCGCAAACCACCACCAATATGTACGTCCAGCGCACCTTATTGGCCCTGTTGCTGCTCGGGTCGGCCCTCCTGGGGCTCAACTTTTACGCCCCCCAAGCGGAAGAAGACCTACACGGTCTCTACGTCAATGATTTTAAACACATCCTCGGCTATCCCGACCGCGAAAACCAACTCCTGGCCTTCGCCCGCGACGAGGGCTTCAACTACCTGCTGCTCTACAATGTCAACCACCTTCACCGGCACCGCTTTGACCTTACCACGGCCCGGGGTGCCCGCGTACTCGCCCGTTTTATCCGGCGCGCCAAACAGGATTACGACATTCGGGAAGTCGGGGTAGTGGGAGAAACGGCCCGAACCTTCGACGTCATCCAGGCCTACAACCGCCGCTACGCGGGCAGCCTGTATCACCGGGTGGATGCCTACAATTTGGAATTTGAATGTTGGAATGCCAAGTTGGTGGATAGCTACTATTGTGAAACCTACCTGGAGCGCTACGGCTACGCCTGTGATCAGGCCGGGGCCTTTGCCTTTTACCTGGACCAACTCAAAGCCATCCGCCAGAAAACCCTGGCCCTACAACTCAAGTGCGAAACCTACATCGGACGCCCCACCCCCGAGCAATGTGCCCAAATCGGTCAAGTCTGCGATCGGGTCCTCGTGCATTACTACCGCCAGTCGGACGTGTACCAAAATGGCAACAGCATCTACCGTTATCAGGATTACCGCCTGCCCGCCCTCGCCCCCGAGCGAGGCCGCCTACTCATCCTACCCATCTTCTCCGCCCGCGACCAACACATGGGCCCCTGGCTCGATAGCCACAGCCGGGCCGAAGCCTACCATACCTACCACTGGGGTCAGGAGGGCTACCGCGCCCAACAAGCCGAATGGCAGGACCACCTCCTCATCCAGGGCGACCAGTGGTACCGCTATACCGACCTCATCGAACGGCAATAACGCCAACCCCAGCGCCTACTCCAACTGAATGGCTTCGTAGGACTCAAAGAGGGGTGCCTCCACCGCTTCCACGGCTTCCTGATAGGCTTCCCAATCCGTTGCAAAAAACCGATTGATCTGCGCCAGTACTTCCTCCACCCCATCACGGGCGAGGGCCACGGCGTGCTGCGCATTTTGCCCCGGCTCGCCGGGCGCATCGTAGAGAAAAGAACTGGCGCGGTACAGGCTGCGGTTCAGCGTCGGGGTCACGCTATCGATTCCCTTGGCGTCTTCGGGGAAGGTGTAAACCTCCATTATGGTGTCGATGCTATCGACCATGGCTTTACCCAAATCCGCAATTTGCTTTTTCGTACTGTCGACGGCGTGCACCATCTGCTGATCCACGAGTTTGACCGTCTTCCGCGCCTCCTGGAGTCGATTGAAGCCCTCCGACGCCTTGTCGACCAGGCGGAAGAAATCGGCCAGGGCGGTATCGCGCTGCGCCTGCTGCTGAGGGTTGTAGGACTCGCGGGGATCGGGGCGGACCTCCACCCGGGTCGAGTCGGTCCAGTCGCCGTAGGTAAAGTGTAGCTCGTAGGTACCCGGACTGACGGAGGGCCCCCAGGGATCATCCGCATCGGGCTTGATTTTGCGCCGGGAAGGGAAACGAACGCCCTTGCGACTCAGTCCCCAGGTAATGCGATTCATCCCGGTCTTGAGTTTTTTGCGAAAGGTGTAGAGCGTATCGCCGGCCAGGTTGCGGACGCGAACCACCACCTTGTCACCTCCTTTTTTCTTCTTTTTGGCTTTTTCCCCTTTCGCCCCTTCCTCCGTGGGAGCCTCGGCGGCGGCGGTGTCCTTTTTATTTTTCTTTTGCTTTGTCTTAGCACCCCGCTTGGCAGCCTGCGGTTCCACTTCCTCCGTCCCAGTGTCGGAACCTTCTTTTTCGTCCTCCTGGTCTTTAACCCACAGGGTCAACAGTGCTCCGCGGGGTCGATTGGTTCCCGCAAAATCTCCATCGGCCATAAAACGCGTCCCGCTGACGGAGGTGTAGGAATTGAGGTAGGCATCGGGGGCGGGAAAGGCCGCAAAATCGGCATCGAGAATTTTACCCTCGGTACGCGCCAGCTCCCGGAAGGGTCGGATGTCGTCGAGGATGTAGGCGGCGCGGCCAAACGTCCCGATCACCAAATCGTGTTCGCGGGGGTGAATTTTCAGATCGGTGGTCGAAACGGAAGGGAACTTATTGTCCCATTTATTCCATTCTTTCCCCCCGTCGATGGTAAAATAAAGCCCGTGGTCGGTACCGAGAAAAAGGAGCTTTCCTTCCTCGGGGTCCTGAACGATGGATTGGGCGTAGCCAGACACCTTATCCCCATCGACAATCCGGGTCCAGGTTTGTCCGTAATCCTTGGAGTGGTAGGCGTAGGGCTCCCAATCGTTGCGCCGGTAATTGTTGACCACCACAAAAGCTTCGCCAGCATTGGTGGGAGAAACCTCAATTTGCGGAATCCAACTTCCCGGTGGGCAAGCGGGTAGGCGGTCGGCCAGGTTGGTCCAGCTTTGCCCTCCGTCGCGGGTGAGTTGCAGATTACCATCATCGGTACCGACCCAGATGACTTTCTCGTCGTGGGGGCTGGGGGCGATGGCGAGGATGGTGGTGTAATTTTCCGCCTGCGTGGCGTCGATGGTCAAACCACCGCTAAGGGCCTGTTTTTGTTTGGTGGTATCGTTGGTGGTCAGGTCGGGCGAGAGAATGGACCAACTCTGGCCGCAATCGCGGCTGTAGTGGACGAATTGGCTGCCGTAGTAAACGCCACAATTGTCAAAGGGATCTTGGGCAATGGCCGCATTCCAGTTGAAGCGCAGCGTTTGGCCCTCGGGATGCACGGGTCGGATAAATTTGTTGTCGCCGGTGAGGCGGTCGTAGTAGGACAAATAGCCCCCCTGGGACATGGCGTAACCAAAGCGATTGTCGTCGGGGCGGGCCACGACGTCAAAGCCATCGCCAAAGGCCACCTCCTGCCAGTCGTAGTTGCGGATGCCCCCGTATTTCCAAACGGCGCTGGGTCCCACCCAGGATCCATTGTCCTGCATGCCGCCCATGACGTTGTAGGGAATGTCCATATCGTGGTTGATGTGGTAAAATTGAGCGAGGGGGAGGTTTTCGACAAAACGCCAGTGCTTGCCTCCATCGTGGGAAATGTTGAGCCCCCCGTCGTTGCCTTCAATCAGGTAATTTGGATTGTCGGGATGGATCCACAGGGCGTGGTGATCGGGGTGTACGCCACGGTAGGGAATGATGACCTCAAAGGTTTTTCCCCCATCCTCACTCCGCGAAACGACCGACCAGAGGCTGTAGATGCGATTTTCGTTTTGTGGATCGACAAAAATGTCCGCATAGTAAAAAGGACGGTTGCCGACGTTGTCGCCGGAGCCACGTTTTTTCCATTTGTGGCCACCATCGTCAGAGCGGTAAAGGGCCAGCTCCTTGGATTCGACCAGTGCGTAGACCTCGTCAGGCTTGGAGGGGGCGATGGCCAGGCCAACGCGGCCGAGGTCGCCCGTGGGCAGCCCGTCTTCGGCGCTGATGCGGGTCCAGTTCTTCCCACCGTCGTAAGTGCGGTAGATCCCCGAATGGGGGCCACCCGAGTTGAAGGTCCAGGGCTTGCGGCCAAATTCCCACATGGCGGCGAAGAGTTTATTTGGATTGCGTGGATCTACGATGAGATCCGCCACGCCGGTGTCTTCATTGACATAAAGTACCTTTTCCCAGTTTTGCCCGCCATCGGTGGTTTTGTACACCCCGCGTTCGGAATTGGGGCCCCAGGCCGAGCCCAGTGCGGCTACGTAAACGGTATTGGGATCGTCGCGGTGGATGATGATCCGGTGGATGAGTCGCGTTTTCTCCAAACCGAGGTGCTGCCAGGTCTGTCCACCATCCAAGCTCTTGTAGATTCCCAGACCACTGTTGTGCGAGTTGCGGGGATTGCCTTCGCCCGTCCCCACCCAAATCTCGCTGGGGTTTTGGGGATTGACCGCCACGGCCCCAATCGACTGCACGCGTTCTTCTTCAAAAATGGGCGTCCATTCGATCCCACCACTTTCCGATTTCCAGACCCCACCCGAAGCCGTTCCGATGTAAATCACCTCGGGGCCGTTCAAACTCACGTCAATCGAGGTCACCCGACCACTCATTCCCGCCGGGCCGATATTGCGCGCCACAATACCTTTGAAGTCACTGAGGTCAATCTTTTGGGCCGACGACCAGAGCGTTCCGACCAATAAAAAACAAAGGAGCCATATTTTTTTCATCAAATCACAGTTTTATTTGCTAAGATAATCAATCCAAATTTGCTTCCTCATCAACAGTGTATTTTCAGAATAAAAAATAACCGGAAAGAAGCCTGGCAAAAAGATCGCTAAGTCTACCGTATTGATCGCCAAATTGCGCTGATTGATTTGGAGGCCAGCTACTGACTACTTATTGACTTTTAACTTTTTGGTAATGCTTGATCAGTAGCTTTTAACATAATATTGCCCTAATTTGGACGTATTAATCTACTCGCCCAAACAATAATAAAGACGGTCCCTCGGTTTAAGAGCTGAACAAAAAATCAAGCTGTGTAAACCGTCTACCAATCCGATCGTTTTCCGCACAACTAGGCTGATGTCCATGATGATGGATGTTCTTTTCCTTGAAAGGCAAAAAAATTTTGTACCGCGATCTTTTCGCAATCCCTCCATATAATGGGCTTGCCGCCCCCTTGAGGTGGATTATTGGGAAAACGACGAAGCGTTCCAAATCTTCTTTTCCACCCATCAATGGGCCCAAAAAAAAGTGGGAAAATGACTGTGCCATTTGGCCAAGTTGCGCGTTATGTAGGTGTTTTGAAAGCTGACTTATTCCGATAGGAGGGCCACCACGGTCCCTTGATTCATGCGATCTTTAAAACGCTGCATTACCGCCGCTCAAACGGCGACCTTTGTCGGAAAGAGGTCATCGAAGCAAAATCACTCAGGCAACCATAGGGGTATTTTTCCCATATAGTGTCATAAAAGCAAAGCGCAAGCTCACGAAGACTAAAACAAATTGCCACAACGCAAAAAGACGTTTATTGTAGTATTCTACTCCTTATTTCAAGCCGTTTTTTTTCGCTTTGTCCCCCTTAATTGCTGGGGTCATCGCCCTGGAGATGTATGCTTTGATTAACCCTCAAAATGAAAGAATAAAAATGAAGATCAACAAATTATTGTTCGCTTTCTGCCTTTGCTTTTTCGCCGCCCAGCTGGCCACCGCCCAGCCTTTTGACGTTCCCTACTACAATAAAGGAGAGGTGGTACTCAGCGCTGGCATTGGCCTGCTCCCCACGGTGGGCTCCAACGTACAGAGCGAGCTTCCCCCCGTGTCCATGAACGTCGACTACCGGATCGCCAAACGCGCCTCCATCGGTGCTTTTGCCGCCTACGGATCCAGTACTTTCCGCTCCGACTTGCCGGAGCACCTAGTCATTCCCCGCTCCGGCGAAACCCGCCAGTATATGTTTGGGGTCCGCGGTGCGGCGCACTACGACTTTAAGCGCACCGACTTCTACGGCGGATTGCTCCTGGGCTACAGCCGCGAAGAGACCGTGACCAATCTTTCCAACCAGGGCCCCGAGGATGCCATTCCTCAAGAACAAGACCCCGTGCTGCGTAGCGGGAAGATGATCTACACGGCCTACATCGGACTCAACCAACGCGTCACCAAACGCCTGGGCGTCTTTGGCGAGTTGGGCTACGGCATCTCTATCCTCAAGTTCGGTGTCAACGTCAAATTAATGTAATGCCTGGCCCTCCTTCGGGGAGGGTCGAGCTCAAGATAGTAAGTTTAAGTTTCCTATTTCAAGAGCCTCCGTCGTCCAGCGACGGGGGCCTTTTTATTTTAGCCCCTCCGGTGCTGTTACCTTTTTCCCCAAGGGGGTATCAACGCTAAAGTCGGAAGCGCCCTGGCCTTTTCCGACGGCGACCAAAACACCGAAAAGCCTCCCTAAAACCAAAAGCTATGATGCGTATTTTGCTAATCAAAGCGGGGGTGGGTGCCACTTCCTTGGAGAAACTACTCGACCGATACCGGGACGACCTTGAGGTGATCGGCTCGGCCGAAAGTATCGAGGCGGGCTATCAAATGATTCAACGGGGGCAGGCCAACTGGGTGCTGCTCGAAGTCGGCAGCGCGCCCACTCCCCCCCAGCCCAAACACCACCTCGTATTGCCCTCCAAAAAGGGGCACGAGTTGGTCCCCTTCGAACAAATCGCCTGGTTGGAGGCGCAGGGTGGCTATACGGTTTTTCACCTCAGCACGGGGGCGATGCTGCTTTCGTCCAGCAGCCTGAGCCACTACGAGCAGCAGCTGCCCGCCTTCTTCTACCGGATTCACAAATCTCACCTGATCAATTGCCACAAGATTCGCTCCTTTGCCAATGGACGGGTCGGACGAGTAGTGTTGGAAAATGGGGCCGAGCTCACCGTGGCGGCACGACGGCGCCGGGCTTTCTTACAATTTTTCCAGCGCCTGGACCTAAAGGCCAGCTGAGGGCAAAAAAAAAGCGCTAATCTCCTCGGAGACTTGCGCTTTTGAACAGCTTTCCTTTTGTAATTCTGAAAACAAACATAAAGGCTTTTCCCCAATAAAATAAGGGCTTGTCCCATTTGTCGGACAGAAGTGTAGGGTTATCAGAGTGGATGTCCTTTTTGTCAGAATAGCTTTGGAAAAAAAGGAGAAACGGACCTTGAGGCAGGGTCTGAGGGCAGCCGGGAGGGACAAAAACGAAAGGAGTGGAAAAATTCTGATAAAAGCGACATAGACTACTAGGGGTGGGACAAAGCATCACTTTTCGGCGGCTTGTCGGTTTTATCAGAGGACTTTAGTATCAAAATTGCTACTAAAACAGTGAAAGTGTATTAATGTTTATCCTAAATTTTCTCTTACCAAGTCCTATTGATAGTCCCGAATACGTCGGGGCTATCGATAGCTTTTACGCTTTCCTCCCCTCCCTCAGCACTTCGCTATGAACTAAGAACCTGTTCAAATTGATTGTTTTCCTATTGAATTTTGTTTAAAAAGCTCCTTCATCACTTCCAGATGGCGGAGCTTTTCGTTTTCTTTGTCCCACTACTGGGGTAATAATAAGCCTCGGTGGTCCATCGTTATAGCTGCTTTAGGGCGCCCCGGCTCCCTAGCCGTAAAACCAATTTCGAACCGGCTCTCATTAAAAGGCATCAACTCTATGAAAAATCAATGTTTGTTCCTCCTCCTGGCCTTCGGTCTGTCCTTTTTTTCGTGTAAAAACAAAGAAGCAGAACAACTCAAGGGCGAAATTCAACTCAAAGACGATCAAATCACCCAACTCCAACAGCAGGTCAATCACCTGCAAACCACCAACGGCAGCCTGCTCGATCGCATGTCCGACCTTTCCATCGTCAGCAAAGCCGGTGCCGAAAGCATCCAAAAATCGCTCGAATCGCTGAGCCAGCAGTACGACTTTATTCAAAACCTCACCGAGAAAGTCCAATCCAAGGATTCGCTCAACCTGGCCCTGGTCATGAACCTCAAACGTTCGTTGAGCGACGTCAACGACGACGACATCCAGGTGGAAGTCCGGGGAGGGGTCGTTTACGTCTCTATTTCGGATAAAATGCTTTTCCGGTCCGGTAGTGCCAAGTTGAGCAGCCAGGCCCGCGACGTCCTCAGCAAAATCGCTTCGGTCATCAACGATCACGAACAACTCGACGTCCTCGTGGAAGGCCATACCGACGATGTCCCCATGTCCAACTCCTGTATGGACGACAACTGGGACCTGAGCGTCAAACGCGCCACCTCGGTGGTCCGTACCCTCGCCAACGACTATTACGTCGCTCCCGAGCGGATGACCGCCGCCGGCCGTTCCGAGTACCTGCCCCAGGCCGATAACGATAGCGAATCCGGGCGCAGCCTCAACCGCCGAACCGAAATCGTCATCACGCCGAAGTTGGACCAGTTCTTCAAACTACTCGAAGCCCCCGGCATCGAAGGCTAGCCCGTAGCACAATAACTGGCCGTCCTACCAGTTGATATCGACTTGTAAGCGGACGAAGAAACTCCGCCCCAGGCCCACGGCCGCCGTTCCGGTACTACCGCTGTGGGCACCCCCGTTACCGCCACCACTGACGGTAACCGTCTGTACGTCCAGCAAGTTGCGGACCCCGGTCGTAATCCGAAAACGGTTCTCCCAGATGGGCATGCCCACCGTGAGATCGGTCAGCATAAAGCCATCCTGAATCCGCTGGCCGACGATGCTTTCGCCGTCCTCGTTGGTATCGGGAAAATAGGTGATCAAGCGATCGTTGTTGCGCCAAAAAAGCGAAAAGCGCAGCAGAGAACGGGGTACGGTATAGGTGATTTCTCCGTTGAGTTCGACGGCGTAGGTAAAGGGGTCGACCCCCAGGCT
>CALCCH010000115.1 GCA_937899855.1 uncultured Saprospirales bacterium
GGGCCAAGCCATCGGGGCTACCGTTTTTTATGCCCGCGATGGGGAAGCTCAGTACGCCAAAGCCATTGCTCTGGTCGGGAATGACGCCACTGAGGTTGACCGTATTGTAAGCCGCACCGCCGTTGCCGTTGTACAGGACGATGTCCGTACCGGTCAGGTCAAAGCCAGCCGTTCCGGCGATTTCGACGAATTCGCCAACGTCGGTACTATTATTATCGTAGTGCAGTTCGTTGATCCAGATCAACATCGGAGCAGCGCCGGTACAGTTGTCGGCCGCATCGGTCACGTCGCCGGTGAGGGTCAGGTCCGTGGGGTCCTCCGTACATTCGAGCGTGATGTCCTCCGGTAACGTAAAGATCGGTGGCGTGGTATCTTCGATGGTGATAACCTGGGTTTGTACCGCCGTGTTGCCACAAACATCGGTGGCCGTCCCTTCGCGGCTGATCGTGCCCGTGTAGCCACCACAACCCGAGAGGTCTTCGACGTCGTTGAAGTTGATCATCGGCATCGGATCGCAGTTGTCCATCAGCATTGAGGGAGAACCGGTGAGGCCCAGGTCGGTCGCCGATTGATCGCACTCGATGGTGAGGTCAGCGGGGATGGTAAAGGTGGGCGCCGCGTTGTCTTCGATGGTAATGATTTGGACTTGCTCGTTGAGGTTGCCACAGGCATCCTGTAGCTGCCAGGTCCGGGTGATGACGCCGGTGTTGCCACAAGCGGGGGCGATGGCGTCAAAGAAGGTGGCTTCGAGACCCATGGGGGGCGGGGGTGCCACGAGGGTCTGGCAACCGTTCAGGCTACCCGGCGATTCGGCCGCGGGGGCCGTCCAGGTAAAGTCACTGGCGGCGCTACCCGTTCCACAGAGTTGGAGTGATTCGCCGATTGGCGTGCCACCGGTTTCCTCCACCCCAATGTCGGTGGACGTCTGACCGTTGGCCGGGCCGTTGGTTGCCGTAAAGGAGCCTTCGTAGCTGAGGAACTGAACGACCTGGGTGCCGTTGAGTACGAGCGCCAATCCATCGGGGGCACCGTTTTGAATGCCAGCGATGGCAAAACTCAGGGCACCAAAACCCGTGGCTCCTTCATCGGGGAGCGTCCCCATCAGCATTTCGGTATTGTAAGAGGCACCGCCGTTACCGTTGTACAGGACAATCGAGTACGCACTCAAATCGGTACCAGCCGTTCCAGCGATTTCAACAAATTCTCCCACGTCTCCACCGGCATTATCGTAGTGGAGCTCATTGATCCAAACCTCCACGGGAGCAGCGCCTCCCATATCACAGTTGTCGGCCTCATCGGTCACATCTCCCGTCAAGGTCAAATCCAGAGGATCCTGCGAGCAATCGATGGTCAAGCCCATGGGTACTGTAAAGGTGGGCGCCGTGGTATCCTGTACCATGATGACTTGCGCGCAAGTGGCCGTGGTGCCCAGGGCATTGGTGGCCGTCCAAGTCCGGGTAACGGTCCCGGTGTAGCCCCCACAACCGTCAAAGTTGGTCACATCCGCAAAGGTGACGACGGGGTTTGGATCACAGTCGTCCATCGCCGTGGCGATTCCGACCGAAGCGGGACTGATATCCACATCGCAGTCGATGGTCGTATCGGCGGGGCACATGATGGCCAGGTTGGAGAGGACGATCGTAATTTCTTGTTGTATCGTTTGGGTACAGCCGGGCGAGGCGGCGCCACTCATCGGAGCGATGCCATTGTTGCCATCGTCGGCGCCATCGAAGGTCATCACCACCGTGTGGGGCCCAACCGAAAGGGCACCGGGATCGAGTTCGGTAGCGGGGTTGCCATCAATGGTAAAAGTGATCATATCCGCCGCAACACCATTTTGATCCGCACCGCCCAGCGTAACGACCGGGGCCGTCGAACAGTAAGTCGACTCGAGGAGGGGATCAAAAGTAGGATCGGGATATTCACAAATATTGCTAATGGTAAGTGACACGTTGGCGGGGCTACCGCTGGGGAAAGGCCCCTCAATCGTGATGGTGTAGCGTTGGCTATCGACATGAACGAAGGGCAGTTCGTAGGTCCCTTCCATCAGGTTGTAGGCCAGGGCCTCGCCAACCGCCACCGGAACTCCCGCACTCTGCATCCCAATCGCAGGAACGTTAAAGGCGTCGAAGGCACCGGTTGCGGAAGTCACCGTCCAGGACTGGCCCGCGGGCAGCGAATCGGTGGTTGCATCCGTAATCGAGATCAATTCGGAAAATTGTCCGTCTTCTCCTCCGGTACCAGCATCCAGGTCGATGACCGTAGCATTGTCCAGGCAGCTACAGGGATCGGTGATGTCAAAATCACAATCCAAAACGTCGATCGTACTGGTAGCCGAGCTGGTACAACCGTTCATGTCGGTAAAGGTGTAGACGACCGTGTGTAACCCAACGCCCGCCGCAGCTGGATCAAACAGGAGAATGAACCCGCACCAGCTCACCCCGACGCCCGAAACAGA
>CALCCH010000116.1 GCA_937899855.1 uncultured Saprospirales bacterium
TCACATTCCCTTTCCCCAGGTAAAAATCGGGGTTTAATCAGCCGCCAGTTGTTGGAGCAGCCAGCGCTTTTCGGTCAATTTTTCTTCCGCCTCGATCTCCGCCACCAGATTTTGAATGGCCGCCTTATCGTAGGGCTTGAGGGCCATGATTTTTTTGGTGTAGCGGATGATGTTTAGGTAATTGTCCTTGTGGTAGCCCAGGACGCGTTTGCGGCGGATAAAATTGTTCATCGCATTGAGGTGGGCTTCGAGCAAATCGAATTCGGCGAGTTGGTAGTAAATTTTGAGGGTAATGGTCTTGCTGGCCAGGTTGACGAGGAGGTCGGGAAAGTGGATACCGGCCACGAGGTGTAGGGCGGCGGTGTAGTTGGCCTGTTCGTATTCCAGCCGGGCCAAGTTGAAGCGGTAGGCGCTTTCGCGATGGAGCCTCCAGCTTGTCGCGGTACTCGACGATCATTTGGCGGGCCCAATCGAAGGACTGGATTTGGATGGCGGAGGCCACGGCATTGTGGTAGGTAAAGCGGGAAAGCTGGCCATTTTCCAGCAGGACCTCCAATTCCAATCCGCGTTGGTAGAGTTCAAACATCTCGCGAAAATAACCGCGATTGCCTTCGTTAACCTGGCGGACGCAGAAGTTGACCGCCAGCAGGTAGAGTTCGCGGGTTTCGGTGAGGCTAAATTGCTGGCTGTGGTCAAAGAGTAGGATTTTGAAGCGAGGGAAGTGGGTAGCCTCGCCTTCGCCCCGGAGCAGGTAGTATCCGTGGAAGTAGATGCCGATGGTGGGAATTTGGGTCAATTCCTGGGCTTCGAGGTAGTCGAAAAAGGGCAGTTGGGCGGTGAGGGGATCCTCGATGGTGTAGACTGAGCGCTGGGCGGTCAGCAGGCAGATTTGCCGCATCTTTTGGGCAAAAAAGGCAATCTCAGTGGTTCGGGTCAGTTCTTCGAGATTGAGCTTGCGGCTGGGGTCGGTCGCCACCTTCATCTGGTACTCCTCCCAGTAGATGTCGCGCTGGCGTTCGTAGTACTGGCTGTCCTCGACTTCGGAGGCGTGGAGGGCGCGGCGCAGTTGGCCGACGGTGTACTGGAAGTGGCCCGGTAGGTGACGTTGGCGGTAGCTTTTCATGAGTTGGGTTTTGACTTCGAGCTCATCCTGTAAAAACTCGCGGGTGGCCAGGTATTTTTCCACCAGTTTGAAGAGGTAGCTCACCAGGAGGTGAAAGTCGCGATCGGAGTTGGGGCGGTCGGGGAAGAGGGTATGAAAAACCTTTTCCTTGACCAGGTGCTGGGGTTTGTGGAGGCTGGGGAGCAGGAACTCGTAGAGCCGCCGTACATCCTCCCGGGTGTTGAAAAAGGGGGAGTGGAGAAATTTGCGCAGGGCGCTGATTTCGCGTTTTTCCAACCGACGTAGGACCTGAAGCAACTTTGATTTTTCCATAAGCAAGGGCACAAGTGGGATAAGCGGGCCAATAATCCATTATTTCAAATGAACCATTTCTACATTATGATCTATAATTTTTTTCTTTAACCTACTGATTAACAGCAAAATAAATCAAATTTACTACTTTTTCAACTCTATAATTGACTAAAAATGTGTTTGTCTGGGCGGAGGCTTTGCTGCACATTTGTATCATCAACATCCCAAAACAAAGCGAATCGTAAAGTGAAATCCTAAAGTTATTTGTAAAATCTATGCTCATGAACAACTGTAACCAAGTCCTCCCCCTCCTAAAAAGCTGCCTGCTCCTGCTGCTGCTCGCCAGTAGCCCCACGCCTACCCTCCTGGCCCAGTGCAATCCCGATACCACCCCCCCCACGATAGACTGTAGCCAATACCAAATCTCCCTCTGGGCCGACGGAACCGCCACCTTCTTCTGGGGCGACGATATTCTCGACTTCTGCGATGGCAGCAACCTACTGATCGAATACCAAATCAACGGCGGCCCCTTGCTTTCCGGCAACAGCATCGTCTTTACCTGTGCCGACATCGGTCCCAACACCGTCTTCGTTCGCGCCACCGACCAGTCCGACAACTGGGCCTCCTGCGATTTTACCTTTGAGGTGCGTAACCTACTTTCCCCCATTGCCGTCTGCGATCAAAATGTCAACATCTACCTCGACGCCAGCGGCAACGGCACCATCTACCCCAGTGACCTGGAGGAAGTGGTCGCCGGCAGCCCTTGTAGCAATCTCAGCATTAGCCTCTCCATCCCCGGCGACACCACCCGCTACGACAGCATCCAGGTCAGCTGTAGCGACAACCAGCTCAATTACCTCGGCCTACAGGTGGTCGATCTGGACAACGGCCAGGTCAACATTTGCTTCTCCGACATCATCATCCGCGATACTTTTAACTACTGCCAAGACTACACCCTGACCGGTACCATCTTCTCCGATACCAGCCTCAACTGTAGCTTCGACGCCAACGAAGTCCCCGTCACCGACAACGTCGAAGTAGAAATCACCAACGTCAATACGGGGTCGATCACCTTAGTCCTCAGCGATGGCAACGGCCAGTACACCTACCAAAGTGCTTACGATCCCACCGGGACACCCCCCACCCTCGACATCCGCCTGCCCAGTATCCCCGGCTTCCTCCAGCACTGTGGCAACGTCCAAAGCATCACCCTCCCCGGTGGGGCGAGCAGCGCCCAACTGGACTTCCCCCTCAAGACCTTCCCCGACTGCCCCTACCAAACGGTCGACATCAGCACCAATCGCATCCGCCCCTGCTGGGTCAATCACTACACCGTGGCCTACTGCAATTACAGCCTGGAAGCCATCCCGGACGCCCACATCATCGTCACGACGGATGACTTACTGACCGAGCTGGTGGGCAGTTCCATCCCCGGCGATTCCATCGCCCCGAATACCTATCGCTTTGACCTGGGTACCCTATCCCCGCTGGACTGTGGCAGCTTTTTCCTCGACCTACGCAGTTCCTGCGACGTCGAAGCCGGCCAGACCCTCTGCGTAGAGGCCAACATTTATCCGGGAGCCCTCTGCCCCTCCAACGCCAGCAATTGGTCGGGAGCCCAAATCGTGGCCGAGAGCCAGTGCGAGGGGGACAGCGTTTTGTTCCGGCTTCAAAATATCGGAACGGGCAACATGAGCCAGTCGCAGCAATACCTCATCGTAGAAGACCTGGTGATGTACATGAACAATCCCTACCAGCTCGATATTGGGGAGCAACTGGACATCCGCGTACCAGCCACGGGAGCAACCTGGCGAATGGAAGCGGATCAAGAACCGGGCTATCCAGGAGCGGCCCAACCCACCGCCTGGTCGGAAGGCTGTGGGGGGCTCAACCAAACGGGTTTGGTCAACCTTTTCCCCGTCAACAATACCGATCTGAGCCAGTCCATCTTCTGCCTCGAAGTTGTCAATTCCTTCGACCCCAACGATAAGCAAGGCTTTCCCCTCGGTGTAGAAGACGATCACTTTATTGCTGCCAACCAAGCCCTCGACTACTTGCTGCGCTTTCAGAATACCGGCACCGATACGGCCTACCGGGTTGAGTTGGTGGATACCCTGAGCGCCCTACTCGATTGGCCGAGTCTCCAGCCCGGTGCGAGTAGCCATCCCTACCGTTTTGAAATGTCCAAGGAGGGGGTCGTCCGCTTTATCTTTGAGGACATCCTGCTGCCCGATAGCACGACCAATGAGCCGGCTTCCAACGGCTTTGTCCGCTTTAAGATTGCCCAAAAGCCGGACCTGGCAGAAGGCAGTCGGATCGAAAACCGGGCGGGCATCTACTTCGACTTCAACGACCCCATCTTGACCAATACCACTTGGCACACCATCGAATTCGCTCCGGTGACGACCGGGGCGGCGGTGCTGACAACGCCAGCTTCCACCCGCATTCGGGTCAGCCCCAATCCCTTTGACGATCACCTACAACTGTGGATCATGGGTAGCCCCCCGGAAACAGCGCGGGTACGGATCTACGATGCGCGGGGTAGCCTGGTGACAGATCGGATTTTCTCCGGGAATCAAATCCGTCTGGGGCGTGGCGATTGGGCAGCCGGCGTGTACTGGTACGAGGTCATTGGAGAAGGGGGAACAATCGGCACGGGCAGCATCCTGGCCCGGTGAGCACTAAAAAAGCACTAATTAAGCACTAATTAAGGTTCCTTACGAAAAGTGACCAACAGCGTAATTGATCCAAAGGGTCTTCTTCGGAAGGCCCTTTTTTTGTTCGGCAAACGATGGTTAGGGGGATTCTGGCTTAGTTTTTTGGGGATTCCTTGAATAATCGCCTATTTTTGGTGGGTACGATCGAAAAAACAGTTGGTGCCCACTCTCCTTTACCCAAAACCAGAACCATGATTTGTAAATCTCGTTCCTCCTGTGGGGAACTCAAATGCCGAACGCATGAAAACGTACTATTGGATCGGTTGGCTGGCCTTGACGGCTTTGCTCAGTGGTTTTTTACTCCGTCCGGCGGAGCCCTTGGTGGCCGAATTTGCGGCGACGGCGACGGTGGCTTGTGCGGGCGCGGAGATTCAGTTTTTTGACCAATCGACGGGCAACGTGACGGAGCGGCAGTGGACTTTTCCCGGGGGGCAAGCCACTGACGTTACCGAAGCCAATCCGGTGGTGGTCTTTCCCGATTCGGGGGCCTTTGTGGTGGTTTTGGCGGTGGGTGATGGGCAGGAATGGGCGCGCGATTCGGTGACGATTCGGATCCGCAGTGCGGCGGCGCGGGTGGCTTTTAGCTTTGAAAACGCGGGGACCGAGGTGCAGTTTGCCAACCACAGTAGCGGGGCTGAGGATTACCTCTGGGATTTTGGGGATGGGCAGTTCAGTGCCGACTTTAGCCCCACGCACCAGTACGCCGCGGAGGGCCGCTACATCATCCGACTACGGGCGACCAACGATTGCCGGGCGGTGATCCAGAGTGACGTCCTGATCCTGGATTCGACGGTGGAGCCGATCCGCTATACGGCCAACGACCGGGTAGAGCCCTACGCGGGCCCCTTTCGGCCGGGTGTCAACCTGGGGTATTTCCCCCCCTGGACCGACGCCACCCTGGCGGATATTGCGGCGGGCAATCCCGAAAAGGGCGTCCGCGGAGCGGGGATCAAGAGCATTCGCCCGGGCCTCTTCGAGCACTTTCTGGAAGAATACGGCTACGACATCCGCCCCCCGCCCTTTGCCAACTACGACAGCCTCGGGCTGCAGGACAATACCGCCATCATTGGCTTCCCCTCCGAGGCCCACCGCGACCCCAATTTTTACTGCCCCGACGAGCAGTCCGAACTCTTTGCCAACCTCTACACCCCCATCTGGGACGACGGCCAAAACGGCACCCCCGTCAACGACGAGAATTACTACGCCCTCTACCTCTGGAAAATGGTCCACCTCTACCAGGATGGTATCCGCTTCTGGGAAATTTGGAACGAGCCCGGTTTTGACTACACCTTCGTCACGGGCTATTTGCCCCCCGGCACCCCCAACAATTGGTGGGACAACAATCCCGACCCCTGCGACTACAAGCTACGGGCCCCCATCTTCCACTACATCCGCCTGCTGCGCATCAGCTACGAAGTGATCAAAACCATCGACCCCGACGGCTACGTCACCCTGGCCAGCGTGGGCTTCCCCGCCTTTATGGATGCCATCCTCCGCAACAGCGACAACCCCGATGACGGCAGCCTCACGGCGGATTACCCCCTGCTCGGAGGCGCTTACTTCGATGCGGTAGGCATCCACTCTTATCCCCATTTCGATGGGACCCTCCGCCGCTGGGACGATGCCATCCAGGACTTCGTCTACTTCCGCCATACCGATAAGGCGATCACCAGCATCTCGGCGGCGAAGGATACCTTTTCCTATTTGCTGGACCAGTACGGTTACGACGGCCAGCAGTATCCCCAAAAGGAATGGATCATTACGGAGACCAATTTGCCCCGGCGTTCTTTTTCCGCCGAATCCTACGGCTCGGAGGAGGTACAAATCAATTTTATCCTCAAAGCCTACGTCGAATCGGTCCGTAACGGAATCCGACAGATGCAGGTCTACGACATGTCGGAATCGCATACCCCGGAGACGGCCATCAGCGAATTTCAACTGATGGGGCTGTACAAAGTACTCTTTGGCATTTTTCCCTATGGTCAAAAAATCAACCAGGTGGGAATCGCTTACCGGGGCATCTCGGAGCTGTTGTTTGGCGCGCGCTACGACGCCCAGCGGACGGCGGCGCTGGGGCTGGGGCCCGAGCTGGATGGCGCGGCCTTTTTGGATCCCAACGGGCAGTACCACTACGTCCTCTGGGCCCGTACCAGCGCAGACCTCTCCGAGGCGGCCAGTGGTACTTATTCCTTCCCCACCGACTGGCAAGTCGAGGGCCTGCAGAGCCGTCGTTGGGATTATACGGAGAGCGGAACCGTCGACATCATTAGCGCCCAGGATATTGCCCTCCGGGGGGAACCCCTTTTGTTTAGCGATACCAGTAACACCTTTTTGGTCGCGCCCACCGCAGGCTTTGACTACACCGTGGATGACTTCTGTATTCCGGCGACGGTAAGTTTTCGCGATGCCTCCAGTACCAATGTGGTATCCTGGGAATGGCATTTTCCCGGTGGGGAGCCCGCTAGCTCCTCCGATCCCCATCCGGTCGTGCGCTACCCCGCAGCGGGGACCTACTCGGTAGAGCTCCGGGTGAGCAATGCGGCGGGGAGTGATACCTTACTAAAGCAGGCGCTTTTCGCGGTGGATGACTTGTTGCCTACGGCGGGATTCAGCAGTGTGGTGTTTGACCGCTTGGTGAGCTTTAGCAATCATTCGGAAAACGCGAGTTCCTACCTCTGGGACCTGGGCGACAACAACACCAGTACCGAAATCAATCCCGATCACAATTACCCCGTTCCCGGCATCTACGAAGTGGTACTCCGATCGATCAATGGCTGCGATACGGCCATTGCCCGGCAGAGCTTACTGATCAACCCCGAGCAGATCAATCCCCGACCGGATTTTACGGTCGACCGGCAGGCGGGCTGCCCGGGGATGACCGTCCAGTTTAACAATCAATCGACCTTTAATGCCGAGTCGTTTTTCTGGCTCTTTCTCAATGGCGACCCCAGCTTTTCGACCGAGGAAAATCCGGTGGTAACCTACGCTACTCCCGGACAACACGCCGTATCGCTACAGGCGATCAACGCGACGGGTTCGCAGGCCCTCTTTCGGGACAGCTTTATACTCGTGGAGCCCGCTCCCGTGGCTCAATTCAGCGGCGAGGTGGAAGGCCCCAGGCTACAAACCCGCAACCTATCCAGCGGAGCCTGGGGCTTTCTCTGGGATTTTGGCGACGGAAATACGAGTACCGAATTTCAGCCCGAGCATACCTACCGGAGTGGGGGCGACTTTGAGGTCGTCCTGAGGGCTTACAACAGCTGTGATACGGTACTGGACCAGCAGCTGGTTCGCATCACGCCCATTCCCGTAGCCCAAATCGGTACGGATGCCCAGACGGCCTGCCCGGGGGATACCCTGTCTTTGGTGGATCAGTCGACGGGGGAGGTACTAGAACGCGAATGGGTGTTGCCGGGGGCACGTCCCGCTCGATCAACGTTGGCCAAGCCGAGCGTGGTGTACGACTCGGCGGGTACGTATTCCATCCAACTCATCGTGGGCAATGCGACGGGGCGCGACACCCAAAGCTTGGTTGATTTTGTACAGGTCGATCCCCTACCCCGGGCCAACTTTACGGCGACCCTCGAAGCTGCGGCAGTCCAACT
>CALCCH010000117.1 GCA_937899855.1 uncultured Saprospirales bacterium
CATCCACCAAGCGGGCATCAAAACGGTAGAACGACCCGAAGGCAGGGTGACGTACATGAATGCCGGCGACTGGGTCGAAAGCCTCACGGCGTTGGAGTACAACTTTGGTCGTTGGTCCATCCACGAATACCGCGCTTCCGATTTTATCTCCGTCAATCCCCGCCTCGTCGTCAAGGCCAAGCCCCCCAAAGCCAAGGTCGAACTTCCCCAGCGCCGCACCGAAGACATCATCAATCTGATGGTCGGTGGCAACGATTCCTGAACACCGATTTACGACCGCCCTACTGGATCACCACCGGACGGAGCAGTACCTGCTCACCCACCTGCACCCGGCAGTAATAGGTTCCTGCCGTCCAATCACTCACGGCAACTTGCAGGTTGCGTTCGCCCGTATTCTGGTAATGAATCCGTCCGAGCCCATCGATGATCTCTACGCGCAGGTCTTCCGTATCGACCGCTGCTGGTAAGGCCAATTGCAGCATTTCACTGGTGGGGTTGGGCCAGACTTGGAGATCCAAAGCCGCGATTTCCGGTTCTTCGGTAGACGTGATGGGTTCCTCCACCAAGTCACGTTCGTAGACCCCGTTGCCGTGGCTGGCGATGCGCAACTTGCGGTTGGCTGGCGAAATCGTCAGGTCAAAGACCATGATGGCGGCGGGCAATCCCTCCATGTAAGTCGACCAGGTATCCCCAAAATCGGTAGAGACAAAGACGCCCAGGTCGTTGCCGACGTAAACGTTGTTGGGGAAGAGGGGATCGACGATGACCGCATTGGTGGGGACGTCGGGCAGGCCGGTGGAGACATCGGTCCAAGTATCTCCAAAATCATCGGTCCGGAGGACGTGGGGGTTGCCAAAGCCGGAGTAGGTAATGTAAGCGCGTTCTACATCGCTGGGATCGGTAGCGAGATCCATCGGATAGGCATTGGGCAGGTCCCGGGTGATGTTCGCCCAGGTAACTCCTCCATCATTGGTGGCGAATACATTAGAACGATTGTTGGTTTGCGGGGCGGTCGCCACGTACAGGGTGAGGTTATCGATAGGACTCAGCGACATCGCCAATACGGGGTTTCCATCCAAGGGTTGCTCCGCGTTGGTCACTTCCCAGGAGTCGCCACTGTCGCGCGAGCGGTATACCCGGCTACGGCCCGCGTAGATGAGGACGTTGTCGTTGTCCAGTGGGCTGATCACAAAGGGAGCGATGAAGGAGGTGATTTCATTATTGATGGTGGGGGGGCGGACATTACCAAAAAAGACGCCGCCGTCGAAGGACCGAGCAATGTTCAAAAACTGGGAGGAAGCGAAGACCATATTGTCATCTTCTGGATTGATGGCGGACCAACTGCCGTCTCCGCCGAGGATGTAAGTCCACCGCTTGTCGCCCAACTGTAGGTTGGTACCATTGTCTTGTAGACCGCCGATGGCGATGCTGGGGTCCTGCGCCGAATTGGAAAAGCCATTGTAAAACTGTACCGTTTGCAGACGGCCATTGGCTGCTTGAAAGGTTTCTCCCGCATCTTCCGAGCGGTGAATACCTCCATCGTCGGCGATGTAAAGAATGTTGGGATCGGTAGGGTCGTAGAGGACTACGTGACAGTCGGAGTGAACGAAGAAAGGATCGGTAC
Source organism: uncultured Saprospirales bacterium (assembly GCA_937899855.1). Taxonomy (GTDB): domain Bacteria; phylum Bacteroidota; class Bacteroidia; order Chitinophagales; family Saprospiraceae; genus CALLVY01. The sequence goes on from CALCCH010000117.1 coordinate 1,625, forward strand.
CCGTCGAGCCGATGGGGGGATTGGCATCCCCGATGCCCCCGTTGGTTTTTTGCAAAAGACTAACCCCCGCATTGGTCGACTTCCAGACATCGATTCCGATGGCCATAATTTCGTCGGGATTGGTGGGGTGTACCGCTACGTCGTGCGAGTACCAGCCCTGCCAGCGGGAGTAATCGGTGGTATTTTGAATCGCCCAAGTATCGCCAAAATCGTTCGACCGGCAGAGCAAGCTCGCACCGTCACTAAAGCCAAAGCCATTGCCCACGCTGGCGTAGATGATCTCCGGATCGGAAAGGGACTGGGCCAGCTGAATTTTTCCACGGTGCATTTGGGGGAGGGGATCGCCCTTTTTGGTCCAGGTATCCCCACCGTCGGCGGTGGTATAGATGCCAAAGCCGGGAGAAGCAAAATTACCGTGGGCCACCACCAGGCGATCGGGATCGTCGGGGTGGAGGAGCAAGCTGGTACCGAGTAGTACGTCGTGTATTTGCTCCCAGTTGGCGCCCGCATCCGTACTGCGGTAGATGCCATCGGTGGTAGCCGCCCAGACCAAGTTGGCGTTGGTGGGGTGGACTTTGATGTCCCAGATGCCTTCGGTTTGTCGAGCGGTCCAGTCGAGGCTAAAGGCCCAGGTCTGCCCACCGTCGGTCGACTTGAGGATTCCGACGCCGTAGCTGCCGCGGGTATTGCGGAAGGCGGCTCCGGTACCGGCGGCGAAGGCATTGTACACTTCTCCGGTGCCGATGTAGAGGACGGTGGAGTCGCCGGGGGCAAAGGTGACCTGGCTGATGCCCAGGGCGGGAAAACCCGTTTCGATGCGTTCCCAGGCGTCGATCCCCGATCCGCGGGAATAGGAGCGCCAGAGTCCACCACTGGCCGAGCCGGCGAAGAGGGTCTGGGAATTTTGGGGGTTGATGGCCAGGGAGATCATCCGGCCAGCCCGGTTGTGGGGGCCGAGGGATTCCCAGGGGCCGGTTTGCTGGGCGCTCCGGAGCGGGCTCGTATTGCGTTGCATTTGTTGCCAGGCGCGGTAGTAGCCCTCGTCGGGAAGATCCGGCTTGGGGAAGGAACGGGCGGCCCCCAGGAAGCTCAAAGACTCAAAGGCACCGGAGTGTAATTCCTCCACCGGATTGGTCGATTCGGTGGGCGAGAGGTTCCACCAGGCGAGACCAGCCAATAACAAAATACTTAGTGAGAGTGGGTAGACGTACTTCATGAAAGATGAATATTGTGATGGAAAGGCAGGTTGGCAATCTAGGGAATTCCCACTAAAATTAGCATTCATCGGCATGTACAAATCCAGGTTTGCTCCGTATCCGACACGAATTTTAGCGGATCAGTGTGACATTTCCCTGCAGGACTTGCCGCGCGCCGTTACTGCGTTCCACTTCGATTCGGTAGAGGTAAACGTCGGAGGCGGCGGGCTTGCTCTGGTAGTTGCCATCCCACCCCTCGGGATTCTCATTATTGAACACCTGCGCTCCCCAGCGATTGAAAACTTCAAAGGATAAAACCTCCATCTGACCATCAAAAACGGGGCGAAAAAAATTGTTATCCGAGCGATCGGGGGTAAAGGCATTGGGCATCTTGACATCGGCCGGTCGAACTTCCAACCCCTTGTCCGCCGTACGGCTACAGCCATTGGGATAGCTGACGGTAACGGAGTAGTTGGTTTTGGGGGCCTGGGGCTTCACCACGATGCGGGCGCTCGTTTCTTCGGTATTCCATTCGATCAGGGCTCCGGGAGTATCGTTGGGCAGTACCGTCAAATTGGTCTCAAAGCCCTCCACCAAAACCGTGGTGTCGGCAGGATTGAAACAAAAAATACTGACCGAGGGATTTTCGTCGGCAAAGAGGAGGATTTCTTCCGTGACGGTACCACAGCTGCTGGTAAAGCTCAGGGTATAGCGGGTGGTATCCTGCGGATCGGCGATCACGTTGGGCCCTTCGAGGCCTTCCGGCATCCAGAAATACTCCCCGTCCACGTTGGCTGTGGCGTTGAGGGCAAAGATTGCTCCGGCGCACTGCGGGGGCACGGAGTCGATGCTCAATTCGATGGGCACCACGTTGAGGAAGATCGAATCGAGGGCAACGCAGGACTCCTGCTCCGTTCGGGCGTAGTACCAGCCCGAGGTCTCCGGCGTGATTTCGACCGTGGTATCGGAGAGGGGGAAGACACTACCATCGTCGGGAATCCAGGTGATGGGCAGGTCAGCGGGGAAGGTGCGAGCGGCAAAAACGGCGCTGTTGCCCAAGCAGATGGCAAAGCTGTCCACGACGGGTTGGATATCGATTCGTAGGCTATCGTTGGCCTGGGCGGAGGGTAGCAATAGCCCCGTGAGTACCCCCAGGAGGACCAGGCTGCGCCACGCAGAAAAACGGCGGGTTGAGAAAAATGATTCGATAAGACTTTCGTTTACAATGGTTTAAGGGTTAATCCAAAAGCTCCCAATCCGAGCAGGACTCCAACTGCGCCCGTACCTCGTCGATCGTTACCGTCTTCATCCCCGAATGCCACGAATAGCTCAATAAATTGATGACATTGCAAATTTCGACGTCGTTGAGTTGGGTGACGGCCAACATCGCCTGCTGGTAAGTCTTGCCATTGACGACGAGTTCTTTATCCATACCATAGTGGATGATACAGGCCGTTTCCAGTTGATTTTCTCGAAAGTAATCCGAGTTGGCCAAGGGCGGGTACAAATCCCGAAACCCTTCCCCATTCTCGCCGTGACAGGTCGCACAGAAGTTGGCGTACAAAATTTCTCCCTGTCGGAAGGGCTGGTAGCTACAAGCCGACCACAGCACCCCTAGGGCCACCATTCCCAACAATCCCCATCCCCAACGCCTATTGCTCATCTAGTAGTTTTTGAACATCATCCATAAATCGCGTCACGTCATCCGGGTCGGTTCCTTCACAAAAGGAGCGAACGTATCGGTTTTGATCCACCAAAATGATGCGGCCACTGTGGTCAAAGCCACCGGGGGCATCGGGGTCTTTTTGGGCCGCGATAAAATAATCATCCGCCATATCGTAAATCTTCTCCTCGTCGCCCGTGACGAAGTGCCACTTGTCCGAACTTACGTGGATTTTTTCGGCGTACCGTTTGAGTACCGGGACCGAGTCGTGGCGAATGTCGATGGTGTGGGCCAGCAACTTGACGCGCGCCTCCCCTTCGAAGCGTTCGTAGAGCCGCAGCATCTGTTTGGTGACGGTGGGGCAAATCGACGGGCAGGTGGTAAAAAAGAAGTCGACGATGTACAATTTGTCGGCGAAGGTAGCATTGTTGACCACGTTGCTGTCCTGGGCGATAAAGCTAAAATCGGGAATCTGGTGGTACACCGTATCCCCATCGACGATGTCGCGGTTGCCAAGAATGGGCAAGGCTTGATCGGCCGCGGCCGGCGAGGGGTCACCACAGGCACTGAACATCATCAGCGCCAGGGCCCCGAGGCTAAAAAACAGGCGGTACTGCATTTCAAAAATTGATTTGTTTATTCCTCAATCTGGTCCAGAATGGCCTTGGCCGCGGACATGCCCTTCTTCATCGCCTCGTTGACCACGGTGACCTTGGCCTTTTCCTTGGCCAGGTAGGGTAGGGCTTCCGCCTCCGGCATCGTTTTGGTCGGAGTCTTAAAACGTTTCATCCAATCAAACATCAGACTGTCGCCATCGGCTAACAGTTGGATGGCCAATTCTGTTTGGGCCAAATCTTCGGCCGCCGCTGCTCCCTGGCTTGCCAACTGATCGCGATGCCCTTCGAGCCGCTTGCGATCGCGTTTCATTTGGGGGATATTGGGCATCACTTCGTCGTGGATGGCCATAACTTCCTGGAAGGAGGTTTCTACGGCGGGGCTGGAAAATCTGGTTTCCGTTTCCTCAGGGCTGGATTGAGGAGTTTCGGAAGTCCCTTCGTTGCAGGCCGTCAGTCCGACCAGCAATAGGGCAAAGAACGGCAAAAAAGCTCGATTCATCATAAACATGCTTGGTTTGGTAATTGTATGTCCCGCTTTTGACGGGGTTTGGGTTTAATGAGTTTGGCTGTTTTGGGGAGGTCGCCGTTGGTTTACCATCGGCCGTGGAGCGTCCGGTCAAAGCCCGTGGCGAGCGCATTATCCCGTTTGGAAGGCTGCCCACGATCCGCTGGTACCCCCGTTGAGTGCCAGCGAGCACGAATCGCCCGGACAATGGATAAACAGTTGCTGAGGGGCTTGGTTGTGGTAAATATCTTTGTTTGGGCATTCCTTTCGTGGTAGTACAACACAAAGGTAATGGCCTTCGTTTTTTTTTCGTAGCAATAAACCGTAAACTTTTAAAGTATCTTGTAACGGTGGCCAATTTGCTGGTCGAAGCCTGAAAAACTTAGGCGATTTGGCCGGGATAAAGGGCAAAAAGGACCTCGCGGCCGATTTGTTCGGCGCATTCCCGGTAGTGGCGATCGGGATCGGGCGAGTCATCGAAGCGTTTGGGGTCCCGGTAGGTCAGGGTAAAGCGGGCTTTGGCGCCGACCACCACCGGACAGGTCTCAGCCGCTGCTTCGCAGACCAGTACGGCGGCAAAATCCCTCCGCGGGTTGGGCGGTGCGGTGTAAACCTTGGAAAACAAATCGCGAACTGGGGTACCATCGTCCCAGTGGCATTGGTAAATGGGGTTCTCACTGATCGCCGTTTGCTGGAGGGGAAAACCCAAATGCCGGAGGGCCTCCACCGCGCGAGGAATAAAAGCAGTGGCCTCCGTACCACCGGAGTAGCTCTCCACCCCGCTCAGGCGGTAGTAGCGTGTTGCCGCTGCCAACCACAGTTGACCAAAATGACTGCGGCGGGAGTTGTGGGTGCAGATAACGGTAAAGGCCACCCGGCGGGCAGTGGCCCGTTCGGTACGCAAAAAGTGCCCCAATTCGTTCAACTGATCCTGCCTATTGGGGGGAATGAGGGCAAATTCGCGCTTTAACTTTTCGATGGTCCGCAGGAGAGGGGCGGGAAGGGAGGAGGCGTTCATTGGCATGGTGCTTTGTCTTAAAAGTACATCGGCGATTTCAATTCTCTGGCCCCTACCCAAAAAACTTTCGGCGGTTGGCCTTTTTTTCACTTTGCTGCCGTTTGGCTTCCAAACGCTTGGCCTTTGCCGCCGGGTTGATTTTGGGGGGACGGCGTTTTTTTACCCGTTTCAATCCCCTGCGGAGCAGTTCGTAAAACTGGGCAATCGCCGCCTGCTTGTTCCTCAATTGCGAGCGACTTTCTTGATTGACCAAGCGCAGCAGGCCTTCCTTATTTAGGCGATTGGCCCAACGCTTTTGCAACAAGACCTTCTCCGCTTCCGTAAGCAAAGTAGAGCCCGGAAGGTCGAAGCGCAATTCGACCCGGGTAGCCACCTTATTGACGTGCTGCCCACCACTTCCCGAACTGCGGGAGTGGCGAAATTTGAACTCGGCGCTAAAGTCTCTGGCTTCCATGTCGATTGAGTAATGGTACGGAGGCAAAACGAGGCGATCTTCCCTTTCGTTCCGGCGCCAGGCTTTTTTTGACTTCTTAAAAACTTGTGGAGCGAAAAAAATGTTTAAATTTAACTAGGAAGTGTCTTACAACTGTTTTTTGCTTGCAGCTTAAGCAGGTATTGGTGCTGATCGACGTTACTTTTTTCCAGCGTAGCCGCAGTTACGACCGAAAAAAGAGCGAAGGATCAGGTGCTGAAGATGCCCAAGATGCGCCAAAGGCTAATTTTTAGACACCCCCTAGGTTAAGTAGCAAAAGCAAAGATTCAAAGAAAATACGATCTTTGCCGCCCCATTTACGATTTCCTTATCACAATTTATTGCTGTATGAAAAGAGAGCGGGTAGTAGTTTGGTTCCGTCAAGATTTGCGTTTACACGATAATGAAGCATTTACCCACGCCATGCAAAGTGGCGTAGAAGTGGTGCCCGTCTTTGTCTTTGACGAACGAACGTTCCGCGGGAAAACCCAATATGGCTTTCCCAAAACTGGAAAATACCGCACTCAGTTTATCATCGACAGCGTCATCGACCTGCGTCAGTCGCTGCGGCGTCTCGGCATTGAGCTCTACGTCCGCGTAGGCATACCCGAGGAGGAAATATACGAGATTGCCCGACAGGTCAAAACCAGTTGGGTATTCTGCAATCGCGAGCGGACCAACGAGGAAGTACAGGTGCAGGACGCCCTGGAACGCAAGCTCTGGTCCATCGGTCAGGAAGTCATCTTTTCCCGGGGCAAGATGTTGTACTACACCCAGGATTTACCCTTCCCCGTCACCCATACTCCCAACGTATTTACCCAATTCCGCAAAGAAGTCGAACGCTTCGTTCCCATTCGCCAACCCATTCCCACCGTCGACCAGCCCCTCAAAGCGCTCAGCCAGGAGTTGGAAGCCGGCGACATCCCCAGCCTCTCTGACTTCGGCCTCGAACCCATCGAACCCGATCCGCGGGCGGTGCTCCCCTTCAAAGGCGGTGAAACCGAAGGCCTACGGCGGCTGCGTTACTACCTGTGGGAAACCGACCTCGTCAAAGGATACAAAGAAACGCGCAATGGCCTTATCGGAGGCGATTATTCCTCCAAGTTCTCCCCCTGGTTGGCCCAGGGCTGTCTGTCGCCCAAGATGATCTACGCCGAACTCAAGCGCTACGAAGCCGAGCGCGGCGAAAACAAGTCGACCTACTGGCTCTTTTTCGAACTCCTCTGGCGCGATTTTTTCCGCCTCATGGGGAAGAAACACGGCAACGCCATCTTTGAAAAAGGGGGGCTAAACGGTGAAATTGACGAGCGGTGGAAAGACGACGAACGCCTGCTCCAACTCTGGGTCGAAGGCCGTACCGGCGTTCCCTTTATCGATGCCAACATGCGCGAACTGGCCCTGACCGGATTTATGTCCAACCGGGGCCGACAAAACGTCGCCTCCTTCCTGGTCAAAGACCTCCACGTCAATTGGCAAATGGGGGCCGATTACTTCGAATCCCTCCTGATCGACTACGATCCCTGTAGCAACTGGTGTAACTGGAACTACGTGGCTGGCGTGGGCGCCGATCCGCGCGAAAATCGCTATTTCAATATCCTCACCCAAGCCCAACGCTACGACCCCCAAGGCAGCTACGTCAAACTGTGGTTGCCCGAATTGCACGAAGTCCCCTGTGATAAGATTCACCGTCCCGACACCTTGTCCGAAGAAGAGCAAGGCGATAGTCAAATCCGAATTGGAGCCGATTATCCCCGGGCGATGGTGAGCATTGGGAAGTGGACGGGCCGCCGCCAAACCGGTCGAATGGGCTAGCGAGCCGTGGCGATCAGTAAGGTATCCCGTCCACTGGTTTTGACGACGTACTGGTACAGGCGTTCTTCGATCCGGGCATTGGTTCGTTTATTTTTCCAGCGCAAATTGAGCAGTGGATATTTCTGAGCTGCGGTATCCACTACGTGATTGTAGTACGACACTTCGCTGAGGTAATCACCATACAAGGCCAGAATTCCCTTTTCGATGCGGTCCTCCACCAGCGAATCACTCTCCAGCCGGGCAATTTCTCGCTCCAAGCCCACGATTTCCAAGTCCCTGACCGCGCGAGGTTGGACGATCATTTTTTGTACGATGCTGTCCAAACGCTCTACCTCGGAGTACTGCGCTTCGATCAGCTTAAACTTGCTGAGGTCAATATCCGTACTCGGGATGATCTCGATGTTGCCAAATTCGGGCAGCTGTGCTTCCAATCTTTCCTTAAATATCGGGATGTCGCGGGCAAAACTAGGGCCGTATACCTTCACAAAAAGGTCGTACCCCTCTTCGGTGCGAATTTTTCGCCAATCGTCTACGTATTTCTGAGCATCGCCGAAGCAATCCACCAGGGCCTCCTTGATCTGGTTGTCGCTGCGGATATCGCGGAGGACATTGCGCAGGATGGTGATGCTGGGGATGAGCAGGATCATGCTGAAAACGAAGATGAACTGCTGCGTTCGGCGTTTTTCTCCCGTATCCTGAAAAGCCTTTTCGGGGAAGCGCAGCAAGCGGACGATCAGGTAGGTCGCCAGGGCTACGAGAACGGCGTTGAGGAAAAAGAGGTAGAACGAATTGAGTACGATTTCCCAATTGTTGAGGTTGGTAACGCTTTGGAAGCTGGCGCGTACGGAACCGTGTTTGAGGAGGTTGGCAAAGCCAAAACCCGTCACGCATAGCGGTGGCATCAGGGCGGTGGCGATGGCGACGCCCGGAATGGCGTTGGACTTGTCTTTGCGGGTTCCCGAAATGATGCCGGCGATGCCCCCAAAAAAGGCGACGAAAGCGTCGAGTAGGGTGGGGGCGGTCCGTTTGCTGATCTCTTCGGGCATCTCCCCGATTGGCGTCAAGAAAAAGTAGAGGGTGCTCGTGAACAGGGCGATGGCGATGGCTACGCCAAAGTGTTGGAGCGAGATATTGAGGGTATTGCGGTCGTTGATTCCGACGGCCAATCCGATGCCCAGGATGGGGGACATCAGGGGGGAAATCAACATGGCGCCGATGATGACGGCGGGGGAGTTGAGGTCGAGGCCAAGCGAGGCGATCATGATGGAGCACATCAGGAGCCAGGCGTTGGCACCCCGCATGCGCATGTTTTTTTTGATGTCGATGATGGTGCCCTCCCGGTCTTGCCCCTGTCGGATATCGATCAGATCGTGAAAAAATTCGGAGAAGCCTTCGCCGAGGGTTTGCAGACCGGTAGCGACTTTCTCGGTAGGTTTTTCGGGGGGCTTGGGAGGGGTAGGTGTTGACATCTTTCGATCAGGATTAGACGAGTATTTTACCATCCTCCATCACTAGGGTCCGATCGCTTTTGGCGGCGAGGGCTTCATTGTGGGTGACGATGACGAAGGTCTGTTGAAAGTCTTCCCGCAATTGGAAGAGGAGCTGGTGCAATTCTTCGGAGGTGGCGGAGTCGAGGTTGCCCGTGGGTTCGTCGGCAAAGACGACGGCGGGTGTGTTCATCAGTGCGCGCGCGACGGCGACCCGCGGCTGCTCGCCACCCGAAAGTTGGGTGGGCTTGTGGCCGGTACGTTCGCCCAGGCCGAGGTATTCGAGCAGTTCGCGAGCGCGTTGGCGGGCTTCTCCTTCGGCTTGCTGTTGGATAAAGGCGGGGATACAGACGTTTTCGAGGGCCGTAAACTCGGGTAGGAGGTGGTGAAATTGAAAAACAAAGCCCAGGTTCTGATTGCGGAAAGCGGCGAGTTTTTTGCGGTGGAATTGGGCAATCTCCTGTTGGTTGATGCGTAGGCTGCCCCGATCGGCTTGGTCGAGGGTGCCCAGGATGTGGAGCAGGGTACTTTTGCCCGCTCCCGACTTACCGACGATGGTGACGAACTCGCCCCGGGCGATGTGTAGGTCCACCCCTTGGAGAACGTGCAACTGACCGTAGGACTTGTGGATGTTTTGGGCGGTGATCATGTGGATAAAGGACGCTTGAACGGCAAAATTAAATAATTTGTGCGTAGATCGCAGCGAAACCAAATGATTCTACGTTTTTTCACCGTTATTTATTATGATACACAAAATCATTGGCCAAATACCCCATTTTCAAGCGGGCGACGAAACGACCTTGCGCGAAGTATTGCACCCGGATCGCGAGGCAATTGACCTACCTTACAGTTTGGCCCAAGCAACGATCGACGTCGGAAAATCTTCTTTGCCACACCGCCTGAGCGGTGGGGAGTTGTACATTTTTCGACGGGGCGCGGGGCGCATTTGGGTGGATGGTCAGGCTCGGGAGGTCAAGGAAGGAGAGTTGGTATACGTACCACCGGGGGCGGAGCAGCACGTGGAAAATACGGGTACCGAGGTACTCGATTTCTTTTGCATCGTATCGCCTCCCTGGCGAGCGTCGACGGAGGAAATTCTCTAGCAAATCATCGCGGAGTGGAATAATTCAAATCGTATTGGTTTGAAACTAAGCAAAAAAAATTAAATTTGCGTACGCACGCTTCTATTGTTAATCGCCACGTAGTGCCCTCCAAGGGCCGCTCATTGTTTAATGTTTAAAGCCATCTCTATCGAGTAAAATTGTACACTTTATTGATTTTCAGAACATTGCGAAAACAAACTCCGGGTAAAAATGCTGGCCTTGGCTAGTGAAAATGTACCCTTTGCGCTTTAAACTTTAAACATCGGCCTATGAAGATTCTCCAACTTTGTAAGAAATTTCCCTACCCCTTAAAAGATGGAGAAGCCATCGCCGTCAGTCACCTCAGCAAAGCCCTGCACCAGCTCGGTGCCGAACTAGACTTGCTGGCGATGAACACCAAAAAGCACTTTTTCGAAATCGACCAGCTGCCCGCCGAGTACAATCATTACCGCCAGATATACACCCAAACCATCGACAACGAGATCAAGTGGTGGGATGCCCTGGTCAACCTCTTTTCCGACGAATCCTATCACATCGCCCGTTTCGTCTCCGATGCTTTTGGTCAAAAGCTCCGCCAGCTCCTCCAGCAAAACGACTACGATGTCGTCCAACTCGAAACCCTCTACCTCGCGCCCTACATCCCCATCATCCGCCGTCATTCCAAAGCCACCGTGGTGATGCGCGCGCACAACGTGGAGCACGAAATCTGGGAGCGCGTCGCTCAAAATACCAGCTTCCTGCCCAAGCGCTGGTACCTCCATCACTTGTTGAAAAAATTGCGGCGTTACGAAATCGAGCAATTGCAAGGCTACGACCTACTCGTGGCCATCACCGAGCGCGATCTCGAAACCTTCCGCCGGTTGGGCTATCGGGGGCGTGCCCTCGTCACCCCCATCGGCGTCGATCGTGGGGATTATTTGGCCGACATGAGCAGCTACCGCCGCGAAGTGTCCATTTCCTTTATCGGCTCACTGGATTGGATGCCCAATCAGGAGGGCCTTTCCTGGTTTCTCGACCAGGTTTGGCAACCCCTACAGGAGCGTTTTCCAAAACTGAGCCTTCACATTGCCGGTCGCAATACCCCGGATTCGATCCGCCGTCTCAAGTGCCGCAACGTCAAAATCTACGGAGAGGTCCCCGATGCGGGTGATTTCATCAACCAACACTCCATCATGGTCGTCCCGCTGCTTTCGGGTAGCGGTATGCGGGCCAAAATCATCGAAGGCATGGCCCTGGGCAAAGTGGTCATCACTACGAGTTTGGGGTTGGAAGGCATCGACGCCGTACACCGCCGGGAGGTCTTGGTCGCCGATTCGGTAGAGGAATTTTTGGATTGTATCCGCTACTGAGTCGAGAGCAAAGGACAGTTGCGAACGCCTGGTCATTCGGCCCGGGAATTTGTACACGAAAATTACGACAGCCAATCCGTGGCGCGACGTCTGCTCGAGGTGTACCGCGAAAAAAACGTAATAGTATATTGAGTATTGAGGGTAGCGCTGTCGATTTTGCGGGGAAAATCCTAACTTCGCGCCGGACCAAATGCGTATTACATCATTCATGGATCACCTGGCGGAAATAGTACTTTGGGGCGCGGTTTTGGGATTGGTCCATTCTTATCTGTTCTATCCACTACTCATGCGCTGGCTCGCCCGAAACAAAAGCGGTAACCCCATCCGCTACGGGATGGAAGAAGAGCTGCCCGAGGTGTCGGTGATCATGTCGGTGTACAACGAAGAACGCGTTATCCGTCAAAAGCTCGATAGCCTCATGGCCGTCCGTTATCCCCGCCACCGCTGGCGAATCCTCATCGGTTCGGACTGCTCCTCGGACCGGACCAACGCCATCATCAGCGAGTACGCCGAGCGTCATCCCGAGCTGCATTTTTTTCCCTTTCGCGAACGCCGGGGTAAGCCCATTGTGGTCAATAATTTGGTGGAGGAGGTGGCCAAGCTGGTAGCCCTATCCCCCAATCACCTCTTTCTCTTTACCGACGCCAGTGTGATCCTGGCCGAGGAAACGGTCTGGAACCTGGTCCGTCACTTCAAAAACCCGGCAATATTTCTGGTCGATGCCAATATGCAGACCACGGGCATGCAGTCGCGGGGGATCAGTCGTTCGGAGCGACAGTACCTGGGGGCGGAGGTCCGACTCAAGCAGTACGAAAGTCTGGTGTGGGGAAAAATGATCGGTCCCTTTGGGGGCTGTTACGCCTTGCGTTCAAACTATTACGAACCCGTTCCAGCGGGCTATCTGGTCGATGATTTTTACATCACGATGCGGGCTTACGAAAAGGGAGGACAGGCAATCAACGAGCTAAATGCCTTGTGCTACGAAGGGCTGTCGCACGATATTCGAGAAGAATACCGGCGCAAGTCGCGAATTTCGGCGGGCAATTTTAAGAATTTGGCCACCTTCAAACACCTACTGTGGCCACCCCACTCGCCACTGGCCTTTGGCTTCTTGTCGCACAAAGTATTGCGGTGGTTTGGTCCCTTTTTTATTATCTTCGTGCTCATCAGTTGTGGCTTTTTGGCCTGGCGGGGGAACATCTTCTACCGTGGCTTGTTGTTTTTGTTGGGCCTCTGGTTTATCGGTACCCCCCTGGTTGATGGCCTGCTTCAGCGATGGAGCATCAACTGGTTACCCCTACGTAGCATTACCTATTTCAACAATATGAACCTGGCACTGCTAGAGGGTTTTTTCAAATATCTAAAAGGCGTAAAAAGCAATGTTTGGCAACCACCAAGACGTGATGGATAGCATCAAATTAAACACCATTGAAGAAGCCATTGAAGCCGTTCGGGCGGGCAAAGTCGTCATCGTCGTCGATGATGAAGATCGGGAGAATGAAGGAGATTTCGTCTGTGCCGCCGAGTGCGTCACCCCGGAGATCATCAATTTTATGGCGACCTACGGCCGGGGCCTGATCTGTACCCCCATCGAGGAGAAACGTGCCGATGAGCTGGATTTACAAATGATGGTCTCGGACAATACCGCCCTCCACGAAACGGCCTTCACCGTATCCATCGACCTGATTGGCCAGGGCTGTACCACCGGTATTTCGGCCCACGATCGGTCCAAGGGCATCAAAGCTTTGGTCCGCTCCGATACCAAGTCATCGGATTTTGCTCGACCCGGCCACATCTTCCCTCTCCGGGCCAAATCGGGGGGCGTACTGCGGCGCACGGGGCATACCGAAGCCACCATCGACCTGGCCCGCTTGGCGGGCTACTATCCCGCTGGCGTGCTGGTCGAAATTCTCAATGAAGATGGCTCCATGGCCCGCCTGCCCCAGTTGGTCAAAATCGCCGAAAAGCACGATCTCAAAATTATCTCCATCAAGGATCTGGTGGCTTACCGGATGCGCACCGAGCGCATCATCAAACGCGAAACCAGTGTCAACCTCCAAACGGCCCACGGCGAATTTGAAGTGATTGCCTACCGACAGGTGACCACCGGTGATACGCATCTGGCGATCAAAAAGGGAACTTGGGAACCCGACGAACCCGTTCTGGTGCGCGTCCATTCCAGTACCGAGGTCGACGACATTCTCGGGACCCTCTTCGATCGTTTTGGCTCGGTGGTGAACGGAGCCATGGAAAAAATTGCCGAAGAAGGCAAGGGCTTGTTTCTCTTTATGCGCCACAGCGAAAAGGGAACGTCCATCGTCGCCAAACTCAAAGAGTTACAGGATCGCCAGCTGGGAGTTGAAAAAGAGCCCGAAACCCTGACCGATGGTCGGCAAAGTGCCGAGCAGCGTGACTATGGGGTAGGGGCCCAGATCTTGCGGGACCTGGGAATTTCCAAGCTGCGCTTACTGAGCAACACCTCGCGGCGGCGGGTCGGGCTGATCGGTTACGGTCTGGAAATTGTGGAAAACGTCGACTTGGATTGAGGTACGAACGCAAATATCGGGTAGAGGATCTGGGGCTCGCCCCGGCGCGCCAAGCCATTCGCAACCATCCAGCCTCTTTTCGTCCGCTGTTTCCCGATCGGCAGGTCAACAACATCTACTTCGATACCCCCAACCTCACTGCTTACCACGAGAACGTACAGGGTATTGCCCAACGCAAAAAGTACCGCGTCCGCTGGTACGGCACGGGGCCCATTATCCAGCCCCGGCTGGAGGTCAAGATCAAGGACAACCAACTGGGCGATAAGCAAAGTACGGCCGTTCAAAACTTTGATTGGCGGAGCCTGTCCACCCTCCAGCGGGAGGTGCAGCAGCACGCGGGCAATTTTGCCGTACTGCGGCCAACCCTGGTCAACGCCTACCAACGCGCCTATTACGCCACTCCCAATGGCCGCTTCCGCCTCACCCTCGATTGGAATTTGCGCTATTTTTCCCTCTACACGGGCCGCCAATTTACCCGCTTTAACCTGCGCGACGAATCCGTCGTGCTCGAGCTCAAGTACGAGGCCATTCACGAAGCGGACGTCGACCGCATTCGTCAGTTTTTACCCTTCCGTCAGACGAAAAGCTCCAAATACGTTACGGGAATGAACCTGTTGGGGCAGCTGTACTAGAAGCCATCTCAAAAATATCCTTCGGGCTACGTCAGGGTCCTTTTCGCCCCTACTTCGTTGCCAAAAGCGTCACGTAGCTACGGCTACGCTCCGTTTCGGCGCCTCGTAGGAACACAAATGACCACTCCCTCGCCGACGAAAACATTTTGAGATGGCTTCTAGAAACTCGGACAGAGGATGGAATCGTCGTTTTCGTAATCGCCCAGGAAGGTGATGGAAAACTCGAAGGCGCCCTGTCCCTGTCGGTAGGTGGCGAGGTCTTCGAGGTTGGCATCGTAGGACAGGCCGAGGAGGACGCTGTTGAACTCAAAGCCGAGCATAATCACGGCGGCGTCGACGCGGATTTCGTCCCCTTCATCGATCACCGGACGGAGCCAGCCCCCGAAGGTTAGGGCATTGCCGTTGAAGTTGTTGAGGGCGATCCGGAAGTTGGTCCCGGCATTGATGCGGGTATGGGGTCCTTGTTGGGAGTAGAGCAGGCGTGGGATGATCGACGTGCGATCGCTCAGGGGGAGGGAGGCACTTAGCTGGACCGAATATTTGCGAAAAAGCTGGTTGTCGCCCCGCAGTACGATGGCTTCGTTGTCGAAAAAGAAGGAAACTTGGGGTCGGAAGAGGTGGTACACGGCGATGCCCGCGAAGATGGTCGTTCGCTTTTTGGGCGTGAAGGTATAATTGAGGCCGGCGTTGAAATCGGCGAAGGAGAAGTTGTTTTCTGGCAAGTCCTCGATGGTGGTACCTTCGAAGGCGTCGAGGTTATTGAACTGATCTTGAAAGGTGAGGGATTCGTAATTGACGTTGCGTTGGGCAACGCCGATTTGAAAGCCTCCCGAGAGGTACTGGCGGCTATCGAAGTCCAAGCCCTTGTGGAAGGCTCCCGAGACCATGATTTGATTGGTATTGAAGTCGATGCCTCCCACCCGGTCGCTAAAAAATTGGAGGCCCACGCCGACGGCGTCCTTGAAGCGCGAGTCCAGCTCTATCGGAAAGCGGACGGCGAGTGAGGCGGCGTAGGTGACGAAGGGCTCGTCAAAAACGCCCCGCCACTGATCGCGGTAATTGATGGCGGCGCGGTAGGAGCCGTTGAACCCCCCGGTCAGGGCCGGGTTGATTGAGAGGGGGGCGGCATAGAATTGCGAAAAGTGCTTATCCTGGGCCTGGGCGACAAGAGCGGTGATAAGGCAAACAGCAACCAGTAAGCAGGCTTTCTTCATCATTATTGCGTTGGATTGGGGGCAAAGTTACAATTTAGGTCCAAATTTGGAAACAATTTTGCATAAGCACAACGGACGCTTAACAACATTTATTATCTTGCAAATAACGAGTGATTTCCAGTGTTGAAGACCCAAGATTGCTGCCGCTGTTGTAATTTTTGATGGTTATCACTAACTTGTTGCAAAAGCTATTCCATTAGTAAACTCCGCGTAAACTACACCTCGACCGAAATGAACTACGGCCTTTGCCCACTCAGCGTTGTACCCATCCGATCCAGTGCCGCCGACAAGAGCGAAATGGTTTCCCAGTTGTTGTTTGGGGAATTGGTAGAAATTCTGGAGCAAAAGGGAAGCTGGTGGCGCATCCGCTGCCTGTGGGACAATTACCTCGGCTGGGTCGACCGCAAGCAAATTGCTCCAATTACTCCTTCCGAAACACACCGCTACGAAAGCAACATTACCTACAGCCTCGAAATCGTCCAGGGCATCATGGCCGATGATTTTTTTGTTCCCATCACCCTGGGTGCCACCCTCTCCGACTTTGACGGCATCAATTTCTTCTACAACAACCGCAACTGTACCTTTAGCGGACAAGTCATCAACCCTGCCGAAATCCGCCCCAGTGGGGACTTGCTGCTCAAGATTGCCCGGCGCTACCTACACGCTCCCTACCTCTGGGGCGGTCGCTCCCCCCTGGGCATCGACTGCTCCGGTTTTACCCAAATGGTTTTTAAAATGATGGGCATTGCCCTCCCTCGCGATGCCGTCCAGCAGGTAGAACGGGGTCGGCTGATCGACTTTATCGAACAGGGGCAGGCGGGCGACCTGGCTTTCTTTGAAAATCGAAAAGGCCGCATCACCCACGTTGGCCTCCTGCTGCCCGATGGCCACATCATCCACGCCTCCGGTCGGGTGCGTATCGACCGCATCGATCACTACGGAATTTTTAACGAAGAAGACCAGCGGTACACCCACAAACTGCGCGTCGTCAAACGGGTCCTATCGGACGAGGACTACCGCCCACCGATCACCCGGGAGGTAGAAGTGGTCAATAAAAATCAGGTAGAGCTTTTCTAGAAGCCATCTCAAAAATATACTTTACTGGCGTGAATCTCCTGCGTCGATTTG
>CALCCH010000118.1 GCA_937899855.1 uncultured Saprospirales bacterium
AAAATCGACCAAACGCTTTGGGCCGGAGGAGCGGGCTTCCCAAGTGAAGATTCTATTGAAGTAGCTCCGGAGCTACGCCGTACCGGGATCCGGTCCACCGGACCTTTCCCACCAAAAAATCAAAATATGATAAAGGCTCTTTGGTTCTCCCTCCCCCTGGTTGCGTTTGCTGTGTTGGTCCTCAGTGCCTGCAACAAAACGGACGACGATTTGCCGACCATCCTACCCGCCTGTATCGAAAATACCATTCAAGTCCTGGGCTTCGAGCCGGGTGCGGGCACGCACCAGGAAATGTACCGCGGCAGCTACCGCGGCGAAGTGGTCTACTACTGGACGGGCGACCAGATCGCCGATGGCTGGTCGAGCCTTTACTCCGCCGATTGCCAACTCCTCTGCCACCCCGACGGCGGTGTGGACGGACGCGGGGACGGCCGTTGTACCGACTTTGAGCGCAGCGAGCTCCAGTTGGTCTGGGAACATCCCCGTTGAGCCCGCGCATCCGGGAGCGGAGGGGAATCCGATTTTGAGTAGAAATCACTACCTTGAGCCAAAACCAAGACGATGCCCCACTCCGCTCCCCTACTCCTCAGCTCGGCCGTCCGACGGTCGGGCACCACCCTCGTCCAACGCCTACTTAGCTCGGCCCCCAATTGCCTCATTTACGGCGAAACCTGCGCCTACGACCTCCAATTTGGCCTACAAGTCTACCTCTCCAAACAGTTGCAGTTTCAAGTCCGCGCCGCCCAGCAAGACGCCCTCCTCGCCAAGGTGCTCGCCGGTGATGCCAACGACTGGATCGCCGATCTGATGCCTCCGGTCGCCGACTACCTGGCGGCCCAAAAAACCCACTGCCTCGGAGTCGTTGACTTTTTGGAACGCTACGCAGTGGAGCAGCAACGCCCCGTGTGGGGACTCAAAATGGCGGAATGGCCCGTCTCCCAAATCCTCCAAATCCAGCGTTTCCTCCCCCCCACCCGACTGGTGTACATCCACCGCGACCTGCTCGGCTGCGTGCGCTCGGCCCGCCGGGTACAACTCTACACCTCCTTACAAGAACTGGAATATTTTTGCCAGACCTGGCACCAAAACTACCGCGCCGTGCGCAGCCAATTTCCCGCCGAACAGTTGCTCCTCATCGACTACCAAGCCCTGCTGGAGCAGCCCGGCCCCATCCTGGCGCAGTTGGAGGCCTTCAGCGGCGCCCGGGGCATCCAAGCCGAAGTACTACACCAACGGATCAACACCCTCAAGAGCGATCGCCAACGCGCCCCCAAGGGCGATGGCTACCTACCACCCACTGCGGAACTGCCCGAAGCGGAGCGCTTACTGGTCGACCGGTACGCCGCCCTGTCTTAGAAGGGCCTAGCCCCAGTAGTCGGTGAGTTCGACCACTTTGTTTTCGAGGGCAAAAACGACCAGCCCGGCCGTATTGCGGGCTCCGGTCTTTTCGAGTAAATTGTTGCGGTGACCGTCCACCGTACGGGGACTGATAAATAGTTTGGTGGCAATTTCGGCGGTGGTGTACTGCTCGCAGATCAACTGGAGGACTTCCTTTTCACGGCTCGAAATTTCGACGTGAGCCAGGTGGTGTCGCTTGACCTTGCGCTGCATGTTTTCGCGGATCACGTTCATCACGTGATCGTTGTAGTAAAAGCCTTTGGCCGCCACGGTGAGCACCGTTTCGGCCACTTCCTCGGGCTCGGAATTTTTGGGCAGGTAAGACGCCGCCCCCAACTCGATCATCTTGACGATAAAGCCCTTGCTGTAGTGAGTGGTGAGGATGATGATGCGAATCTCGGGATGGCTCTTTTGGAGGGCCTTGGTGGTTTCCACCCCGCTGAGTACGGGCATGTTGAGGTCGAGCAGGAGGACGTCGGGGATGGGCCCTTCCCGCAGTTGGTCGAGCAGTTCCTGCCCATTGCCCGCTTCCAGGATGACTTCGATCTCTTCTCGCTCGGAGATCAAGGCGCGGAGTCCTTTGCGAAAGAGCAGCTCGTCATCGACGATGCCCAGGTGGATGGATGATTGCTTCACGATACTGGATTTAGATCAACGGTGGCGGTTACTCCCGCTCCGGGTTCGGATTCATAACGTATGGTGGCGCCAATCAGGTGTAGGCGACTGTCAATATTCTTGAGCCCCAGCCCTTTTTTCTCGGCGAGCCTGGTCACGTCAAAGCCCTTGCCATTGTCGTAGTAGTGCAGCTTTAAACTTTCCTTACCGTGGTGGAGGCGAATCCCAATTTGGCGCGCCTCGCCGTGACGGATGGAATTGTTGATCAATTCCTGAACGACGCGGAAGAGTTGCAGCTCGCTATTGACCTGGGGGAGGCGCGCGTCGGGATCGTCGACTTCGAGGTGGATATCTACGGAACCGGTCCGTTGGAAACCATCGCAGAGTTCTTCTAGGGCGGTGGGCAAGCCAAAATCCTGGAGGGTGGGGGGCAACAGCTCGTGGGAGATCCGGCGCGTGGTATGGATGGTTTGGTCGAGCAAGGATTTGACGTCACCGATCAGCTCCTCCGCCGGGGCGGAGTCTCCGGTAAATTTCTTGACTTGGTAGATATTGAGCTTGAGGACGTTGAGTTTGGAGCCCAGATCGTCGTGCAGGTCTTTGGCGATGCGGCGGCGTTCCTCTTCCTGGGTGAGGATGGTGCTGCGCAATAGCTCTTCGCGGTACTCGATTTCGAGGGCCTGCGCATTCATTTGCTCCTTGAGTATCCGACGTTGGGAAAGGCTGACGAAAAGGACGAAGGCCAGCGCAAGGAGTAGCATAATGGATACTCCGAAAAGGACCAGTGCGGCCAATTCACGATTTTGCAATAAGACTTGATCCATAAGATCGACACCAAATCCCGGCGAGGAGATCAACTGATTATCTATTGGCGCCTAAATTACGATAATAATGAGGAAGGAGAAAAATTAGTAGCCCTTTTCCCGGCGGCTTCCCCACTTATCGACCAACGATCGGTGGGGCTCGATCAATTGCGTTTGCCGGGAAGCAGTTCCTGATTGAGCTGGGGAGGAGCCTGGGCAGAGTCGACGGATCCTTGTCGAACGAGGACCAGCCCGATCAGGAGGAGGCTCTGGAGGAGGATGCTGAGGATGAGGTTGACGTTCCAAATTTCGAAGAGGATGTTTTGGTCATTGCGACGGAGAAAATCACTAAATAGGAAGATGAGCAGGGTGCCCATGTAGAAGACAAAAAGACCCGTGTTGATGAGGTGCAGGCCCGAGCGCTGGGGGGCCGCAATTTCTCCCAAGATGGAATTGTAGAAGTAGAGCAGCGCAAACAGGATGATGCTGGTGCTGCTAAAGGTTTTGGCGTAGCTGTTGAATTCAAAGGGGGCTTGGAGAAAGAGGGTATTGGCTACGATAAAAACAACTCCGGCCCCAAAGAACCACCGAAAGTAAGGGGGTAACCAGTAGGGCGACCGCAGCAGACTGCGGTAGAACAGGCCGAGCAGCACAATCTCCAGTAGGGTGTAGAGGTGGAGCAGGGGCTGGTTGGGGATGCCGGCGCGCGCGAGGAAGTGGGCGATAAAATCGAGGGTGAGGTGCAGGGGCAGAAAGGCGGCCAGGTAACGGAAGTAGGGGGGCAGGCGGTGACGATTCCAGGCGTAGTAGCCAATCGAAACGACCGTGATCAGCGTGGCGATATAGAAGAAATAATCTCGATAATCTATTTCGGTCATGGTCACATTACAATAAGGAAAACCTGTCACTCTGAGTCTCCAACGACGAGAAGGAATTACAATCAAATGTAATTCCTTCTGTCGGGATAACCATCAAATGGTCCACTTTTTTTGACGGGTAGGTACTTATTTCGTCACCAGGCTGCCACAGTCGGGCGGGCAGGGGTTGGACAGGTCATAGATGCGATCGTAGGGGGTTTTGGGATCGGTGTTGATCATGTCCTCCCCCTTGGAATTGACGCCGACGAGGATGAGTTTGTATTCGCCATTGGGTTCTTCTCCGAGGTAAAAGCGGGCGCTGTCCGCACCGGCCGAGACGACCTGTTGGAGGTCGATGATGGGCAGGGTAAAACCCTGGACCATGGGGAGGCTGGTGCTGCTGAAGACTTGCTCCCAACGCTTGGTCCAGTCCGAGGCGGTATCCAGGGGGATGGTGTCCTGGGGGGTGATGGGGCCTAGGACGAGTTGGGCCTTCGCATCTTGGGAGGGGGCGGTGTTGAGCTTGGCGGCTTCGTCGGAATGGGTGCTGGGTTGGCAGGCCCAGCACAGCAGTAGGGCAACGAGCAGTGTGGCGGATGACAATAATCGCGTTTTCATGAATTTTGTTTTATGTGGTATTGAAAAAAGATAACGCAGTGGGTTTGGCAAAGGCACTGTTCGCGGGACCAACATCGGTTAGGAGAGGGACTGGACTTGTTGCGAGGTCTAACAATATTACACAACGATCGGGGATTTCCCTAATAAACAATTTACCCACAAACAAAACGGGTAAAAACACCTACCCAAAATGAGTAAATTCCTCCGATTTGGGATTCGGGTATTTCTTCTCTAGTTCGGCACCGGGGATTGCCGCATCTTTGTATCGAAAGTAAATACCAAGGAAAAAGTATTGGTATAACCCCAAAAAACACTTTGTACATTCAGTTGGTCCCCCTGCGTGTCTCCTACCGTTTATCGGATGGACCAGCACCAAGATATTCCCACCACTCGGAAACGTTCGGTGGTGGGTACCATTCAGGA
>CALCCH010000119.1 GCA_937899855.1 uncultured Saprospirales bacterium
CGTATAGTTGCCCGAGTTGTTATAAGCCGTTTCCGCCGGATCGGCCAGGGTACTGGTCAGATCGTCGGAGGCGAAGGGGTCGTTGGAAACCAGCACGTAGAAATTGCTGAGTCGATTTTGACAGCAATCCGTACGGTTCCAGATTTGAATGTCGTCGATAATTTCGGCCGCTTCCAGATCGACTTCCCACCAAGCTTCGGGATCGCTCTGGGTGTGGGAGTAGTTGGTCGTATCGCCATCGACCGCGAAGGAAGCTTGATTGTTGGAAGAATTTTGGTTCGAGCTTTGACGTGCGGCTTTATTGAGGGCGACGTTGACCCGCGAGGACGTACAGGATTGAACGATCGCCGGAGGAGCCGGAGGGTTTTGACAACGGATGGTGATGTCGGCGGGGGGGTCGATAAATACCGGGGCGACGTTGTCTACCAGGGTCAGGGTTTGGGACACTTGCGAAGCGTTGCCGCACTCGTCGGTCGCCGTCCAGGTCCGTCGGATTTGTTGGCCACAGCCCGTACCGAGGGTGTCGGCGGCGAAGACCAAGTCAACGCTGTTGCAGTCGTCCTGGGTTCGTACGCCGGTGGGCGGATCGGGAACGGCATCACAGGGCACGTCCATATCAGTCAGCACCAGCGGATCGATCACGTTGCTATCCAGCGAAGCGGCTTCGCCAATGACGACGTAGTGCAGGTACTCCCGATTGTGAATGCCATCGAGGTATTCCCATTCCTCCAGTTGGATTTCAAAACTACTGCCACTCAGGTTGCGAATCCGTACCGCCGAGGGTTCGGAATCGTTAAAACTCCAGGGCCCCACCACCACCGAAGGATTGGTGTAGTTCCGCGCCAAGCTAACCGATTGCCAGTAGTCCCGCGAGGTCTGTTGCAGGCTGATGACACCTGCTTCTCCGATGTTCCGTCCCAAGCTGTCGTAGATGGTTCCTTCTTCAAAAGTCAGGTAAGACAACGGTTCCGTGGTATGCCCAATTTCCGTATCCGCCGAGGCTTCCTCTTCCACAAAAACTTCCAGCTCACTGCCATTCCCCGTCGGTCGGAAACGCAGTGCGCAGGGGTCGCCCCCGTTTTCGCGCTGCATATCGATGATCGTAATCGGATTGGAATAACTTTGCTGGTGGGTAAAGGAAGACCAAGCGTGCGTAACGTTCCCAATGGGCCGTACCTCCAGCTTACTCCCGCTGGTCACACTCCCCTCCTCCATCGCTACCCAAGCAATGCTTTCGGCCAGGTGCGCATTGCGATCTTCCTCCTCCTGTACCCGAATCTGAAAACCGGTCGTCGTGATATTGGTAATTCGGGGCACTACCGTCTCGGGATCATCGTGCGTAATGATGTCGGCAAAAACGGCGGGGATGCTATCAAAAGGAGCGGGAAAGGTGACGCTCACCCGAGTGGAGGTGACCCCACTCGCCGTACCGTACATCAGTAATCCACCGTTGGCCATCGTGTGAATTTGGGTAGCTGCACTCGTACTGCTGTAACCCGTAGTTCCAATCACCGGAGCGGTGGTATCTTGAACGACGATCAGCTGGGTCGCCGTCGAAACGTTCGAACACTCATCGGGCGCCGTCCAAGTTCGTACGATGGTATAGTCGTTGCAATCTTGGAAGACGGTATCTTGCTGAAAAGTCGTGACGATATTAAAGGACTCCGTACAGGCATCGTCATAGACCGGAACCGCAAAGGGAACGGCGGCGGTACAATCGATCACCGTATCCTGAGGTGCCATAATTTCGGGAGGCGTCAAATCCCCTACCGTCACCCACTGGGTCGCCTGGCTTTGGTTGCCACAATCGTCGGTCGCCGTCCAGGTCCGAACCAAACGGTAGTTGTTGGGACAGGCACCAGTAACCCGTGCCTCGGTCAGGACAATTTCAACGTCGTTGTCACAATTATCCAAAGCGCAGGGATCCGATTGGTTGGCGAGGTTAAACAGGGTCACCGAATTGACGTCGTCCAGGAGATTCCCCATCGTAGGATCGGTGGGATCGCCTTGCTTGGAACGGAAAGCGACTACCGCGGTATTTTGCCCCGCTGGCACCAGGTAATCAATCGTGTAATACATCCAACCCGAGGCATCGTCGGCCCCAACGGTCAGGTACAAGGTCAAGTTGGACAAATCGGGTCCGATGTACACCTCCATGCTATCGTTGGTGGTATTGCTGGCTTGAATGCGCTTGTGGTGGGCAAAACTAACCTGGAGGATCGACTCTTCGATCACGCAGTATTCTTGGTTCAAATCCCCAAGGGCGCCACCATTGACTTCAACGTGCCAGCCTCCTTCGGCCGAATTGATGCCATCCTCTCCCGAACGGAAAAACTCGATTCGACCATCGCTGGCCGTCGTCCGCCAACCTTCGACCGTCGCGAAGTGTAGCGAGTCGGGACTTTGCGTAGCGGAGTTGTTTTCAAAACTGCCATTGAGAAAGGAAGAAATACACTCCTGGCACTCAATCCCCGTATTGCCGGGAACGTCGACCAGTACCGGATCCGTCAGGTCTTTTTGAATGATGTTTTGCGTGACGGTCGCTACGTTGCCACAGTCGTCCGTAGCGGTAAAGACGCGGCGGTAGCGGCAAATGTCACAGGCAATGCCCACCGGCAATTCACACTGGGCATCGATAGCGTTGAGGGCGGTGGTCTGGGTGGCGCCCGTCTCGTCGAGCCAACTCAGCTGTAGGATGTGTACCCCCAAGGTGTTGTGCGGGCTGAAGAAAAAGGAAGTGCCCGCGGGTACCAGGTGTCCACCAAAATCGGGTGTACCGACCACAAACCAGTTGACGTATACGGGGAAGGCGTTGGGGTTATTGACCTCCCAACGCCGCTCCTGGCTAGGATCGCTCGTACACAGCGAGGTCAAACTCAAACCAGCTACGGCCACCACACTGGCGGGAACGCCGGGGTCTTCCGATTCGAGGATCAGGGCCACCCCATTGCTTATTTCATAATAGGGTGGGCGGTAACTTTCGCAACTAGAAGTGGTGTAGGTCACCTCAATATCGGGATCGCAGTCGTCGATGGCAACGATGGCCGGCGGCGTCGGCAGCGGGGCATCGCAGTCGATGATGGTGTCCGCGGGGTAAACAAAGGTGGGGGCCGTGGTATCGACCAGGGTAATGTTTTGGACGCGGTAAGTCGTAAAGCCACAGGCGTCCTTGGCAAACCATTCCCGACGAACGATGGTGGATCCATCGCAGGCTCCGGGGAGGGTGGTTTCGGAATAAAAGATCGGAACGGTAATATCGCAATTATCGGCCGCTACCAGCACCGGAGCGGGAGGAACGGCAGCGGTGCAGTCGATGATCGTATCGGCGGGTACACCATCGATGTCCGGTCCGTCGGCATCCTCCACCGTAATAAACTGCTGCATGGTATTGGCATTCCCACAGGTATCGATGGTGGTCCACTCCCGGCGGATGGTGTAAAAATTGGCGCAGGGCCCAGGGATGATGTTTTCGTTAAAAAGGATTTCGGGGTCGGGATCACAATTGTCCGTCACCGTAAAAACGGGAACGGCGGGGATGTCATCGCAGCTGACCGTGATGTCGCCGTAGACCAAGGGGAAATTGGGAGCTTCGTCGTCGTTGATCGAGATGGTATCCCGGATTTCGTACCGGCAGCCGTCCAGGGTAAGGTTGAGTTGGATCACCTGTTCGCCACACTGGTTGAACTGGACGGTGTGGGGCCCCAAGCCGGCGGCCGTACCGGGGTTGGCGGCGGGGCCAAAGTCCCAGGTGTAGCTGGCACCGGGACCCGCATCGCTGGAGGTCACCGTAAGGTCTTCAAACACGCAAGCTTCATCGGGTGCGGTGAGGCTGGCGGGATCGGGCAGGTAGGCCACCGTAAAGACCAGCGTATCGCGCGTACATTCGCCCCAATTGTCGTCGATGGCAATCAGCGAATAGGCGCCCGGAGTGCTCACGGTAAAGGTACTGTCGCTGCTAAAGCCTCCCCCGTTCCAGTCGTAGCGGTAATCGCCCGGCAGGTCCGGTCGGGCGATGATCTCGGTCGAGCCATCGGTCTCACAATAAAAGACGGTATCGGGGATGTTGGTAATTTGAAAGGATGGTTCTACGATGACGCGCACCGTATCGCAGATGACGGGAAAGAAGTTGAGGCACTCGGAAGAATTCGTCTCCCCACACACCTCGTAATCGATAAAACTCGGCGCTCCCATGGGAACACTGACGGTCACAGTATCGCAGCCCGTCGTACAATTCAGGTAGGCATCATAAGCCCCCGTGCCCGAGCTGCTGTCGCGCCAAACGGCGGTGCTTTCGGTGCTGCCGCTAACG
>CALCCH010000120.1 GCA_937899855.1 uncultured Saprospirales bacterium
CGTTGGCCCCACTGGCTTCGTTGCCGTGGATGGTGTAGCCCTGGTACACGACGGCGGGCATGGCCGTCAGGTCCAGTTGGTCCGACCGCTGGGGATCGGTCAGTTGGAGGTGTTCGGTACGGATGCTTTCGAGGCGGTCCAGGTTGCGGGTGCTGCTGATGGTGAGCAGGATCAGGGGGCGGTCTTCGTGGCTACGGGCGTAGGTTTCGAGACGGACCCGCGGAGCGGCCTCCGCCAGGCGGGTCAGGTAATGCACCAGTTGGTCGTGAGTCGCGTGCCACTTCCCGACGGGATAGCCCAGTACGGATTCGGGGCTGGGAATGTTTTCGTCGTAAGAGGTGGCGGGTAAATAGTAATCGAGCGAGGTATTCGGCTGGGCCGATACGAGGGACCAGCTGCTCCACAGCAGCAGGCAAAGACAGGCAATTCGGTGCATAGTGGTGTTTTCTTTAGGGCGATAAAACTAAGCAAAATGCAGCGAAATACCCGCAGTTGATCGTAAAACTGCCGGGGAGGTCGCGGGCCGACCTAATCCGCCAACAAGACCATCTTGCGCGTCGCCACCCGACCGGCACTGATCAATTGATAATACAAAACCCCACTGGTCGCCCACTCTGTCGTGGTCAACTCAATCTCGTGATAACCCGCCGCGTAGCTTCCCGAGCGCTCGTACCACACCCGCCCCGCAACGTCCACCACCCGCAGCCGCGCTTCCCCCGCCTCGGGCAAACGAAAAGCCACCGTGGTCTCCTCCCGGAAAGGATTCGGACGGTTGGGAAACAGGTACGGACCTTCGCTGGCCACCACGGTCTCTTCCGTCACCAGCCGCAAGTCGAGGGGTGCGGCTGCCAGGTCTTCACCGTAAAGCGTCGGCGCCAACCAGTCGTCTCCCATCCGCAGGCTCGTCAGCGGATAACCCGCCTCCAAGGCCTCAAACCGCAGGTAAAACAAGACCTCCTCACGGGCCAGCTCGCGAGCCGCCGACTGGTACCAACTGGCCACCAACTGCCCCGCCCCCGCCCGCGCCGTATTCCAACGCAAGCCCTCGCCCAGCGCCGCCGGACGCCAGCCCAGAAAGCGCAAGCGCTGGGGATCAAAATCCAAGCCCCACTGTCCACCCCGCCAAGTCCTCGCCGTGGCCACCCGAAAGGGAATCTCGTAAACCTCCCCGCGTTCCAAACGCAGGTTCTCCACCTCCCAATAACAGGGTACCGCTGCCTCCCGATCGTCCGCCTCCGCCCGCTGGACATTGCGAACCGATCCATCCACATCTCCCACCTTCACGCCCACAAAATCCACCTCACTCCGCCCAAAGCCCAAACCGTTGTACTCCCGTACCTCGGGAAAAGGACTACTAAAGGGATGCTGTACATCGGGAAAGACGTAGTCCGCCGCCACAAACCGCCAGGCGGGGCCCTGGCTAAATTCATCTTGCAGATACAACAGTAACTTTTGAATTTCTATCAAATCCAGGGTATTGACGCTCCCCGAAAAATCCGTGTCCGCCGCAATGATCTTGTACGGGGAGTCCAGCACTTGGCTGCCCAACAGGTGGCGACTAATCAGGATCAAGTCCAGGGTAGTGATGCCATCACGGGGGCGCTCATTGTAGGCCGGACGGACGGTATAGTTGGCATCGGTCGGCAGGTCGCCGATGGTAAACCGGCCGTCATTATCGGTACGGTCCGCCGTCGTCAAGCCCCCTTCCACCCAAACCCGAACGTCGGGCAGTGGCATACTGGATTCGGTATAGAGATGGCCGCTCATAAAGGAGATAGGGGGTGGCACCGACCCACAAAACAGCGGATCAGACGGGGGCAGTTCGACGGTTTTATCTTCTAGGGTACAAGTAATGCTATTGCCACTGGTATCGGTGACGGTAATGCTGATGTCAAAAATTTGGCCGACGTCCGAACAGTCCAACACCAGGGTATCGGTCTGGATGGGGGCGGTAAAAAATAAAGTATCGACCGCACAGTCGGCTAGGAAGCTGATGAAGTGACCGGGGTCGACCATCACCGTAGAGTCGATGGGGTCCAGCACCAGTTCAAAATCGCTACAGAGCAGGGTCGGAAGCGCCCGGTCGCGGATGGTGACGGTGGTGGAACAAGTAGAGATGTTGCCACAGCGGTCTTCGGCCGTAAAGTTAATAACGTGTACGCCAATGGGGTAACGCCCACTGGCATCCCCCAGGGTATCGAGGGCGAAGGGGGAATCGTTGGTGATGGTGATGACGTCCGCACAATTATCCGTGGCCGTAGCGATGAGTTGGAGGAAGGTATCACAACGGGGCGTAAAAATATCGATCCCCGCCGCGATGTCGATGGTCAGATCGGCCGGGCACTGGAGTACGGGAGCTACCGTATCGAGTACCGTAATCAATTGCTGGCGTCGGGAAATGTTGCCGCAGTTGTCGATGGCCGTCCAGCGCCGAACGATAAAGAAGTCATTGGGGCAACGCCCGTCCGGGGTTTGGGAAAATTGAATCTCCACATCGGGATCGCAATTGTCTGTGGCCGATACGAGCATGCTGCTGGTCGTATCCGCCAGCCGGTCACAAGTCACCGTTAGGTCCATCGGGATATTGAGCAGCGAAGGGGGGACGGTATCAATCACCGTAAGCAGTTGCGAATCCAGGCGAACGTTGCCACAATTGTCCACCGCACTCCAGCGCCGGATCAGGGTAAATTCGTCCGTACAGGTTTGGTTGACCGTATCCTGCGCCACGCTGATCGATACCGTCGGGTCGCAATTGTCCGTCGCCTGAATCACCGCCCCAATCAGGGGCAAATCGGGAATGGCACTACACAGCACCGTCGTGTCCGCCGGAATACCGAGGAGGACGGGGGCCAGGGTATCCACCACCACCACGCGTTGGGTATCCCGACTGAGGTTGCCACAGTTGTCCTCCGCGATCCACTCCCGGAGCAAGGTGTAGGAGTCGCTGCAAATTTCGTCCGTCCGGCTCTCGACCAAACGACTGGACACGCTGTCCGCACTATTGTCCGTCGCCGTACTCGTGGTCGCCGCCGGTGGCAATGCGTCGCAAGTGACCGTCAAGTCGGCGGGGATGCCCGCTAGCTGAGGCGCCACCTCATCCACCACGCTGATCACTTGTAACCGGCTGCTGCTGTTGCCACAGCGATCGGTGGCCGTCCAGGTGCGGTTGATGGTTCGCTCTTCCGTACAAACGCCATCCGTCACTTGATCGGCAAAGACCAGATCAACCGTCGGCGAGCAATTGTCCACCACGGTCGGCGGGGCCAGGGCACCCCCCGCGTTGGGATCGCTCGGATCGGTACAGGCAATGGTGACGTCGGCGGGTAACGTGCTAAAGCTAGGTCTTTCCTCGTCGGTGACGGTGATGACTTGGCTGGTGGTGGCTACGTTTCCACAGTCGTCGGTGGCCGTCCAGGTGCGCGTCAGGGTGTAGCGATCGGGGCAGTCGCCGTCCGTACGGGTTTCGCTAAAACTTGGCGTCACCATGGGATCGCAGGCGTCCATGGCGCCGACGTCGGCGACGGGAGGAAGGTTCGCGCAGCTGACGGTCGTATCCGCCGGGACGTCGATGAAGAGGGGCGGCGTGGTATCGGTAAAGGTGATTTGCTGGCTGATCGTACTGCTGTTGTCGCAGTTGTCGGTGGCCCGCCAGGTCCGGGTGATGGTCACGTTCCCCGCACAGTCGGGGGCGCTGCTTTCCATCAGGGTCACCACGACGGCGGTATCGCAATTGTCCGTAGCGGTGGGAATCAAATCGGTAGGCATCCCATCGCATTCCAAGGTGACGTCCATGGGGATGTTGCTAAAGACCGGCGGGGTGGTATCGCGGACGCGAATTTCCTGGCGGTGGGTGGTGGTGTTGCCACAATCGTCGGTCGCCGTCCAGGTGCGGGTCAGTAGGAAATCTTCGGGACAGACCCCATCGGTACGAGTTTCCACTAAATTGAGCTCGACCTGGGGATCGCAGTTGTCGCTGGCCGTGGGTTGGTCGGTGGGCAGGGGCTGGTCGCAGTCCAGGGTCAGGTCGGCGGGGACGTAGATAAATTCGGGAGCAGAGGTATAGAT
>CALCCH010000121.1 GCA_937899855.1 uncultured Saprospirales bacterium
CCCTGCCCCGCCCATCCCGCCCCTTACCTTTGGCTCTGTTGTTGTTTTTTTTTGTTTTTTTCAAAACCGTTATTTTGGTTTTGGGGCTTTGGGGTATTGAAGGGGGAGGGGTAAGCCGAAAATTGGAGGAGGGTGTTGGGGGCCGTAAAATCGCGCTCGGCAAATCGCAAGGTGCTGGTGTCCAAACGGAGGGGGAGCTGCTTGGCGGCGCGGGTTATCCAGGTATTGGTCTGGGGGCTTCCGAGGAGGAAAAGGATGTCGGTGCGGGCCCGTTGGGCGTCGAGTTCGGCGGCGCTACTGATTTGGATTTGGAGGT
Organism: uncultured Saprospirales bacterium; assembly: GCA_937899855.1. Lineage (GTDB taxonomy): Bacteria > Bacteroidota > Bacteroidia > Chitinophagales > Saprospiraceae > CALLVY01. Next base: position 317 of record CALCCH010000121.1, read on the forward strand.
AGTCGGTGGCCGCGGCAATTTCTTCGGCCAGTTGGCGGTAGGCGGCTTCGCTGGGGCCGGTGCCGTACACGAGGGTCAGCGAACGTTTCGTGCGGAGCGATTGGCGCAAGACGTCCGGGCTGGGCAGATCGGTGGTTTCCGTGCTGGTGGGGCTGGGTTGTCCGGTGCTGTGGCAGGCCAGTAGGAGCAGGAGAAAAAAAGAGTAGCTGAGCTTCACGGTGGCAGAGTGGTTTGGTGGAGACTTGGGTTACAAACATAATCATATCTGCGCGGCAGCCTGGTGGTCCGGGGAGAGTTTAACCAAAATTCGGTCGATTTGGCGTGGGGGCCAGCGCGAATGACGGGGATCGGTCTTTTACTTGGGGGCCTGGCCTTCGTCAGTCAGCAGTTGGCCCAGTTGGTCTCCCAGTTCCAGCATTTGCTGGCGGATGTTTTCCTGTCGTTCGAGCAGCTCCGCAATTTGCTGTTCCTCCTGTTCGATCAATTGGTCAAATTCCCCGAAATTGCTGTCGATTCGTTGCTTGATGTGGCGGATGTAGGTACGGAGCTTTTCGCTTACCTCCGACTCCAGCCGCTGGCGACCCTTATCGATTTCGGAGCGGTAGCCCCGGATGATTTTACGTCGGTTGATGCCGATGGATACCCCGGCAAAGACCAGTCCGAGGGCGGTGAGGATGCCGCCGGTGACGTCGAGTACGGTGAGGTTGGTCAGTCCCGTGAGCAGGGCGCCGACTACGGCGACGCCACCTCCGGCCGCCAGATTGGGAGCGATGCTGTTGCGCTGGGGAAAAAGCTCTTCGTCGGTAAAGCTATCCGAGCGTTTGAGAAAATTGGCAAACGTTTCCTGTAGCTCGCGGAGTACGTTGGCGCGGCGCTCGGCGATGGAGGAGAAGATCTCGTGATTGTTGGCCAAAATGGTCTGGCTGTTTTTGATCTTTAGATCGATGATCTTGGCCATTTGTTGGATGCTGTCGGCAATGTCGCTCACGCCCTGGTTGAGGCGGCTCTTCATCTCCTCATTCAGCTCGGTCTCCAATTTTTCCGAAAGCCCTTTGAGCCACTCTTTGGCCGATTCATTTTTGACGAAGATGCTGGAAAAAGAACGTCGGATGAGGGAGAAAAAGGACAGCCCCTCGGTCAGTTCGCGTTCGGTTTTGAGGGTCGCCCGGTCGTAGCTGGCCACGAGGTTTTCCACCAGCACCTTGACCAAGTTTTGGGAATTGGTTTCCTGGAGGTCCAGCGGTTGGTGGATGTCTTGCCGGAAGCCCAGGTCCGCCTCGTATTGTCGCCGCCGCAGGTCGAGGCCCCGGTGGATGCGCTCGCTGATGTTCTGGGAGGTGGCCAGGTTGTTTTGCAGCTTGAGGATCGGTGCCTTTCCCCCGGTGATGTGTTGGCGGATGTATTCGCGAACGGGAATAAAGCCGCTGATTTCCTTTTGGGCTTCCAACTCCTGCTTGGCCGATACGGCGAAGACCAGGGGCGCCTCGATGCCCTGCTTGCGGGCGTAATCCTCCACCCCCTGCACATTGATGGCCAGGTCCGCCGCGTTCATCAAATCCTTTTGCTGGAGCACGAAGATGATCTTTTTCCGCCAGTCGCTGTGGATGTACTGGAAAAAATCCCAGGCGGACTGTCGGTAGGGGTTTTTGGCTTCAAAAACGAAAACGATCAGGTCGGAAGCGGGGATAAAGCTCTCGGTAATTTCCTGGTGGTGATCCACGATGGTATTGGTACCCGGCGTATCGACGATGGCGATTTCCCGGAGAATGTCGACGGGTTGGCTGATGCGTTTGAGGTAGGGATTGATTTCGGTGATGGCTTCCTCTTCCCCGTAAACGATCTGCTGGATGGTGTCGGGCAGCGGGGAGGGCGCCACCTTGCAAATTTCTTTTTCCGTATCGAGTAGGGCATTGATAAAGCTGCTCTTGCCCGCCTTCACTTCTCCTACGATCACAAACATAAAGGGCTCGGTGATCCGGTTGCGCAAATCGCTGACGGTTTGCGACAATTCCCGATGCTGAATGGCCAGCGTGAGGTGGTGCAACTCCTTGACGATTTCGTCGATCTGGCTGCGGTAATTTTGCAATTGTTGGTTCAGAATAGGTTTCATCGCTCGGCGTTTGTGGTGGTTGACTCGGACGATCTACGGTTTGGACGTCTTTTTTGAAAAATTCAGGCGTCGATACACTGCTCCAAGTAGATGGTGGCTTGTGGGCCGGTACAAAACAACAGGTCCAAGATACTCAAATTGGGTAGAAATCCTCGTTTTTCCAGGAATACCTGTGGATAGGGCCGGGGGCTAAAATGCGGATCGGGGACTTGTCGGCCGGGGCGTTCTTGAATGGTATTGCGCAGATCGCTCCAATCGGGTGGGACCTCCCGGTAGTACTGCCCGGAGTAGGCGAGGGCACTCGGTAGGTCGAGCAGCTGGAGGAGGGTTTGGAGGAGGAGGAGAGTGCAGTCGAAAAGCTACTCTACGGGGCTTTAGTAGAGGGGAGCGAGTTCGACGGCGTAGTGTTCAAAAAAGGGGCTCTTGCCGTAGGCCGACTGGATGCTGCGCCAGTGCTGGGCCTGCCAATCCTGGCGGTAGTTGATCCGCACTTCCCGGATGGCCTGGCCCTCGTTTTTGCCGCGGTCCAGTGGAATGGATAGCCGTAGGGGGCCGTTGGTGGCGGCGATCCAGCAACGGTTGCGATAGCTGCCCTTCTGATAGTTTTCGGCATCTTCCAGGACCAGCTGGGGATGCCACAGCAATTTGGTACAGTACTGAACGCAGGGCAAATAGTGAAGTTCGATGAGGGCTGGCGGCATGGCGGTGCGGAGGGCTGGTAAGGTGGGGCTAAGATAAGGGATCTGGTGAAAAAATCGCCCCTTCCGTTTCCTTTCCTCCCCACATGTCTTATCTTACCATGGCTATGCCCGCTCGCCCCATCAAAACTCCCTTTGATGACTCACTACCTACTCCTAATCGCCCTCCTGGGCTCCCTGGGTTCCCTCCCGGCCCGCACCCTAGCCCCACCCCCAAATGAGGTACCCCACACGAAACGCCACCCCACCGAAACGAGACCCCACGAACACCGCAAGACCCAACCCGAAG